>JALYYX010000017.1 GCA_030946075.1 Bacteroidota bacterium
TGTTGTATGAAAAAAATATAAAAGAATCTAAGGAAAGAGAAGAAGCCATGAGATTGGTTTATGAAGCAACCGGAAAATTTGTACCCTTTGAATTTATAAAATCATTAGGTCACAATGTAATTACGGATGTAAAACTTGGTGACCAGGTAGAAAAAGTGGTTACCGTTCTTTTTTCGGATATAAGGGATTACACAACCTTATCCGAACAGATGAGCCCTGAGGAAAATTTTAAATTTGTTTGCGCTTTTAATGAAAGAATGGGACCTGCCATAAGAAAAAATAATGGGTTTATCAATCAATATTTGGGTGATGCAATCATGGCAATATTTCCCGGAAATGCTTCTGATGCATTATTGGCGGCTATTGATATGCAACAGGAAGTAAAAAAGCTAAATGAGATAAGGAACGCTAAAAATCAATCAACTATCAGGATTGGTGTTGGCATGCATACAGGTCCTTTAATAATGGGCATTACCGGCGACTTAGACAGAATGGATGCAACCACTATTTCTGATACAGTAAACATAGCTTCACGCCTGGAAAGCCTTACCAAACATTATAGATCCGGAATTATTTTAAGTGATGCATGTGTAAAACAAATGAGCGATAAAAATATTTTTCATTTACGGTATCTTGGATTAGTACAGTTAAAAGGTAAAAATCAATCATTACACATTCATGAATGTTTTAGCGATAATGATGAGAATGATATTGTAAAGAAACAGGATTCTTTGTCAGCTTTTAATGAAGGTATAAATCATTATTTAAACAGTTCGTTTGATAATGCAGTAAAATCTTTTGAATTAATAACAGAAGAGCATCCTGAAGATCATACTGCTACATTCTTTCTTAATGCTGCTCTTGAAAAGGTAAATTCCCGCCAACAAAGTGGTGTTATAGAGATGGAAATTAAATAATTAATGTACCTGCCTTCTTCTCAAAATACCTCCTGTAGCTTCCTTAATTGTATTAGCAAAAACAAAAGCTTTGGTATCAACTTCATGTACCACATTTTTCAGCTTTCGTAATTCCAGCCGGGTAACAACTGTAAAAATAATATCGCAATCGGTACTTGTTTCAAATTTACCGGGCAAAAATCCCCGTTCCCCTTTATAAACAGTAATACCCCTGTTAAGTTCATTTACTAACCTGTATTTTATCAATTCACTTTTACCTGATATTATTGTTACTCCTGTATATGCTTCTATCCCTTCAACTACAAAATCAATTGTTTTAGTAGCCGTAAAATAAGTAAGCACTGAATACATTGCTGTCTCAATACCCAATTTAAAAGCCGCTATACCAAATATGGCTATGTTAATTGCAAGAATAATTTCGGTAACAGTAAAAGATGTTTTTTTAAAAGTGTACAGGGCAAGAATTTCCACTCCATCTAAAGCACAACCGGCACGCATTATTAAACCAATACCAAGCCCTATAAAAAATCCGCCAAAAATGGAAATTAATAATTTATCTGAAGTCATAACCGGATAAGGGAAAAATAAAAGACAGATGCTTAGTAATGCAATACAACCAAAGGTTTTTAAAGCAAACTTTTTTCCTACGGTAAAAAAACTCATAACAACAAAAGGCAGGTTAACAATAACAATAATAATTGAAAGATTAATATCATAAAGTTCATGTAACAAAAGAGAAATACCTGTTACACCTCCGTCAAAAAAATGGTTAGGAGAAAGAAAGCCTTTTAAGGCAAAACCCGCAATAAGAACTCCTATTATAATAAAAACTAAATCTTTAAGCATCAAAAAAAGTGGATGCTTATTTTTGTTCATTGTTTTTTCCAGTTCCTGTTTTATAAGAAGGTGCTGTAGATTTTCTTTTTTCTTTTTATCATTTTCTTTAATAGCAGTTAGCGTAAAATATCGGTGTTTTTTTAAAAAATCAATTTGTACTTTATTCCAGTCAGTATCTTTTTTAAATTTATCAGCTTCAATAAGTTCAGTTTTCAGCTCTTCGGCGGTAACAAAATAATTATTTGTTCCAAGATAATACAGGTCGGCATCACATAATATTTCTTCCATAAGATTAGAGGGTTGCTGAGGAGCCTTTGTTGCCATTATCAGTTTGCATATTTTTTCAATCTGGTCTTTATCATACTCATACGAAGGCAAAATTTGTCTTGCAATCTCACAGGAAGAAGTTTCATGATTTTCGTAACCCTTTACAAACCCTGTATCATGAAATAAAGATGCGGTTAATACCATAAGGCCATCTTCCTCCGAAATTTTTTCTGATGCAACTAAATGCTGTGCAGCATTTACAACATCCTGGGTATGTTGCTTACTATGATAGGTAAGATAGGATGGTAATTCTTTCTGCAGCTTATCAATAATAAAAGTAAAAACCTTTTGATATTGCATAAAACAAATTTATAACAATGAATATACATCTTACACCCCGTACTTTCTTTTAATATCCCTGCCGGTTTCCCGTGCTTTAATGGTTTCTCTTTTGTCAAAAATCTTTTTGCCTTTGCCTAAACCTATTTCCATTTTGGCAAATCCTTTTTCGCTGATAAAGATTTTTAGGGGAATAATGGTGTATCCTTTTTCTTTTATTTTATTTTCCAGTTTTCGTAATTCTTTTTTTTGCATCAATAATTTTCTCTCTTGCATAGGTACATGATTATGAATATTTCCGAAATTATATTCAGCTATGTGCAGGCTTTTTACAAATAATTCACCTTTATCAAAAAGGCAATAACTATCATTAAAACTTACTTTACCTAACCGGATAGATTTAATTTCAGTGCCGCTTAAAACCAAGCCTGCAGTGTATTTGTCCTCTATTTGATATTCATAATACGCTTTTCTATTACTAAGTTCCATTGCACATTGTAAATAGTGAACTATGATTGGTGAGTAAAAAAGACATGTAATTATTTATCTCACTGTTTGGCAATTAACTATTCACATATTAATTTTTAAAAAGAATAATTAGTTGAGTAATTTTTTCTTTCAGATGTTTTCTGTTTACGATAAAATCTAAAAAGCCATGTTCTAAAATAAATTCACTTCGTTGAAAACCTTCCGGCAAATCTTTTTTAATAGTTTCTTTAATAACCCGTGGGCCGGCGAATCCAATAAGAGCACCGGGCTCACCCATAATTATATCCCCAAGCATTCCAAAAGAGGCTGTTATGCCGCCAAAAGTAGGATCGGTGCATAGAGAAAAATAAGGAATTTTTGCATCTGAAAGTTGTGATAATTTTCCTGATGTTTTTGCAAGCTGCATTAATGAAAAAGCACTCTCCATCATTCTTGCGCCACCACTTTTATTAATGATAAGCAGCGGAATTGTATTTGCGATGCAATAGTCACAGGCTCGTGCAATTTTTTCTCCCATTACACTTCCCAGGCTGCCACCAATAAATTCGAAATCCATGCAGCCAACAACTATCTCATTGGTGTTTACTTTACCATGTGCAAAGGTTATGGAATCATGAATATTTGTTTTGGCATAGGTTTCATCAAGTCGCTGCTGGTATGGCTTTAGATCAACAAACCCTAAATAATCTTTCGACTTAATATTGGCAAAAAGTTCTGTGTACTCATCTTCATCAAATAAAATATCAAAGTATTCCCCGCTTCCAATCCGGTGATGGTGCTCGCATTTAGGGCAAACAAATAAATTTTCTCTTAAATCGGAAATTGTGCAGGTAAGTTTGCACGAAGGGCACTTGGTCCATAACCCATCGGGGGCTTCTTTTTTATCTTTTGTAGATGTTGTTATATTTTTTTTTATTCTTCTAAACCATCGTCGCTTTGTTTCTTCGGCCTCTCCCTCTTCGCCGGCAAGGTTTGCATCAAAATCTTCTTCATGTTTCATTACTCAAATTAAAAATGTAAAATTAAAAATGCAGAAACAAAGTTGTTATAAATTCTTTTCATTTTGCATTTTACAAGGCATTATGCTACTGTAATATCGTTATCTAAATATACATCTTGTGTTGCATTTAATAATTCAATACCATCTTTCATTGGTTTTTGAAATGCTTTTCTTCCCATAATTAATCCCATTCCGCCGGCACGTTTATTAATTACAGCTGTTGTTACTGCTTCCTGAAGATCAGATTCACCCATGCTTTCACCGCCACTATTTATTAAACCAACTCTGACTGCATAACAATTTAAAACCTGGTATCTGCAAAGATCTATAGGGTGATCGCTTGTTAGTTTTTCGTAAACAAGTTTAGATGTTTTACCATGCTTGGTTGCAAGATATCCGCCATTATTGGTTGGTAGTTTTTGCTTAATGATATCTGCCTGTAATGTTACTCCAAGGTGATTTGCCTGCCCGGTCATGTCCGCACTTGCATGATAATCTTTGCCATCAACTTTAAATGCATTGTTACGTAGATAACACCAAAGAATAGTACACATTCCTAATTCGTGTGCCAATTCAAAAGCTTCTCCAACTTCCTTTAATTGTCTGGCACTTTCTGCACTTCCCCAATAAATGGTTGCACCTACGCCAACAGCTCCCATGTTCCATGCACTTTTAACTGTACCAAACATTGTCTGGTCAAATTTGTTCGGATAGCTCAAAAATTCATTGTGGTTTATCTTAACTATAAAAGGAATTTTATGTGCATACTTTCTACTCATTATGCCAAGCACACCAAATGTAGAGGCAACACCGTTACACCCACCCTCAATGGCAAGCTTAATGATATTTTCAGGATCAAAATAAATTGGATTAGGAGCAAAAGATGCGCCAGCGCTATGTTCTATACCCTGATCAACCGGAAAAATAGAACAATGCCCTGTACCTCCGAGCCTTCCATGATCAAGCAATGTTTGCATGCTTTGCATAACACGATTGTTGCGATTGCTATACGCCCAAATATCATCTACATGAGTAGGAGAGGGTAAAGTGATTGTAGATTTATCAATTGTTGTACACTTATGATTTAATAAATAATCGGCTTTATCGCCCAGGAGTTCTAATATTTTTTTTGATGCCATTTTGTACGGTTTAAGATGTTTGCAAACGTAGTGAATTTTCTAAAAAGTCAATGGTCAATAGTCATTAAGTCATTAAATCAATCCGATTAACTAAATCATTCTGACTTCATAATACTTTTAAAATAAGAAGGTGCTTTTAATAATCTGCTTCCATACCAGCTAAACATTTCTCCATCCACTAAAATTATTTTTTTACCTGGCAGCAGTTGTTGTAATTCATCAACATGTTTTTGTGCGAAAGGGTATGGCTCGGAAGAAAGTAAAATAAGTTGACAGTTGGCAGTTGAAAGTTGTTCAATGGTAAGTTCAGGGTAACGAGTTTTATTTTCAAATATATTTTCCAACCCACAATACTTCATCATATCATTTATAAAAGTATCACCCCCAGCCGTCATATATGGATTTTGCCAGATGAGGTAAGCGGTTTGTAGTTTATGGTTTATAGTTAGTAGTTGGGAAAATTCAGTTTTAATTTCTTTAATTAATCTATCTGCTTTATCACTTTTGTGAATAATTGCTCCAATATCTTTTATCATTTTTAATGCATCTTCTAAATTATTTACATCTGTAACCCAAACATCAATATCTTTTGCAAGTTCTTCTATCTGCTCTCTTACATTTTCTTCTTTATTGGCAATAATAAGATTGGGGTGTAATTTTTTAATAAGATCAATGTTTAAATTCTTTGTTCCGCCAACTCTTGTTTTAATTGTAAACCATTCTTTGGGATGAACACAAAATTTTGTTATCCCAATTACTTCTTTGTTTAAGCCAAAATAAAAAAGCAATTCTGTTTGTGAAGGAACTATGGATATTATTTTTTGAGGCGGCTCTTGAAAATATTGTGCTGAAGTGATTATCATCTGAACCAATATAAAAAAAAATCCCGCAATTGCGGGACTTACTTTTTTAACCAACACATTTTGTGAGTTGGTTTCCTGGGGACAATGCGTCAAGAGTATTTTTTAAATTCTCTCGTCCGGAACTTTCCGGTTTAGCGTAGTCTTTGGAAGGATTGAACTTTGCGTTTTCCTTCGGGTTTGGTTTCTTTCACTGGATAATTGGACGGTCATTCATTCGGATGCTGGATATTCAGTTTTTTATTTTGGATATTGGATTAAACTATCTTCAAAAAACTGATTTCCATTTGTTCTGGTTTGGATATTATTGGATTTAAAAAAACAAGAAGTTGACTGATACCGGATTTTATTTTTTGGTTTTTTAATGGATTTGGATACTTTAATTCTGGTTTTAATTTGGATGTTGGATTTTTAATGATCAATGTTACTAATCAACATCAATCAACTTCTAACACAAAGATAGAGCGGTATGTATGCCTGCACAAGAGCGTTATTGCTCTTTCTTACTTGTGATGTAATTACTGACCGCTATGGTAGAATAACCTTTAGTCACTCGTAAATGTGCGAAAAAAAGATAGTAAAACTACGTGTGAAAAATATGTTTAAGTATTTGTTTCTATGTATAACTTATTCAAAAATGAGTTAGATTTGAAAAGCATACAACTTCATCTGATGATAAAATGTATATCAATTTTTATTTTTTCTGTAGTTATATTTAATACGTGCGTCATTGCACAGGAAAGAATATTATTTTATGATGTGATACGTAATGGGAAAGTTATAGGTAAAATTGATTTTATAGAATTTAAGCAAGGTTCAAAAAGATCTTTTACTATGACCTCCAATGTGAAAACAAGTTATATTTTTTCTTTTACTGACAATACCGTAGAAACCGGCCATTATGAAAATGGGATTTTGGTATATTCTACTTTTCATCAAAAACAAACCGGTTCCGGAGAAACTAATAAATCTGCAACCGCAGTCGGAAATTTTTATAAATTAATTGATAATGGTAAAACGAAAATGGTAAACTTCGGCCAGCTCCGTTGTGGTATGCTTAAGTTATACGTTGATGTTCCCGATACAATTTCAAAAGTTTTTTCTGGCAATTATCAAAAACTTTGTGATCTTAAAAAAGTTGAAGAAAATAAGTACAAGCTTACCATTGAAGAAGGAAAATATAATTATTACACTTATAAAAATGGAGTGTGCGTAAAGGTTGAAATTGAAAGGCCGATGGTATCATTGCAATTTGTGTTAAGAGCGATACAGTGATATTTTATAAGGTTAATTTCCTATTTGCTGCATGCAATTATTTTACTTTACCAACCCTTGTATAATATCATACTTGGTAACAATGTGGTAATTGCCGCTTTCATCTTTGCTTAATACAGCTCCCGTTTCTTTTGAAATTAAATTGCTGAGACGCTCAACCGGAGTATCGAATGGCACAATGGGATATGCTTTTTCCATTACACTTTCTACCTGCTCATTTTTTATTTCAGGGTTGGAAAGAATTTTTTTGAACAATCCGCTTTCGCTGAGTGAACCAATAATTCCTTCGCCATTCATTACCGGAACATTTTCAATATCATATTTTCTCATCAGCTCAATAACTTCCGCAACAGTTTGCTTTGGCTCTATTGTTACTAATGGTTTTACGCCTCGGCCGCCAACCAGATCTTTAAATGTTTTCACATCAAGAAAACCTCTTTCCATCATCCATTGATCATTATACACTTTAGCAACATAGCGGCTTCCGTGATCAGGAAAAGCGACTACAACCAAATCATCTTTTTTCAATTCATTTTTTAATTGCATTATTCCCTGCAAAGCTGTGCCACTGCTGTACCCTACAAAAATCCCTTCTTCTTTACTAATTCTTCTTGCCATCACTGCACCATCTTTATCATTTACCTGTTCAAATTTATCTATCAGGCTCATATCATAATTCTTCGGAACAAAATCTTCACCAATACCTTCTGTAATGTAAGGATGCACTTCATTTGTATCAAGAATTCCTGTATCATGATATTTTTTTAATAAAGAACCATAAACATCAATAGCCCAAATTTTTATGGCAGGATTTTTTTCTTTAAGAAATTTTGCTGTGCCTGTGATGGTTCCCCCCGTGCCTGTTGCAATTACAAGATGAGTAATTTTTCCTTCTGTTTGTTCCCATATCTCGGGGCCTGTAGTTTCATAATGAGCATCACGATTAGCAAGATTATCATATTGATTCATGTGGTAAGAATTGGGCGTTTCTTTTGCCAACCTTGCTGCAACAGAATAATAACTTCTCGGGTCTTCGGGTTTTACATTTGTTGGACAAATAATTACTTCTGCGCCAACGGCTTTTAAAATATCAGCCTTTTCTTTTGATTGTTTATCTGTAGTAACAAAAAAACATTTGTAGCCTTTTACACAGGCTGCCAGCGCCAAACCCATGCCTGTATTGCCTGATGTGCCTTCAATAATAATTCCGCCGGGTTTTAGTTTGCCTTCTTTCTCAGCTACTTCCACCATCTTAATTGCCATGCGGTCTTTAATAGAATTGCCGGGATTAAAATATTCAACCTTCGCCAAAACCATGCAAGGCAAATCTTTTGTTATCTTATTTAATTTGATAAGAGGGGTGTTGCCAATGGTTTGGAGGATGTTATTAAGCCACATAAAATTATTTGCGGCAAAGGTAGAGAAAACGTTTTAAGAGATTATAGCATTATAAATTTCTATCAACATACTTTGTATGATGAACCACAACCTTTGTATGACGGCGATGGAAAAGCAAAAGTATTGTACCCAATAAGATTGCCCATAAACCAACACCAACCGTTTTTATTACAGAGAAAATTTCATCAGTACCAAAATATCTGGTGCGATCATTTAGCATTACGTAACCCCAATAGATAAGAGCGATTAAAGCAAAAAATGTAAAAAATATGGCGAGAACCCCGGGTAATATTTGTAAACTATGGAGGAACATAAACAAACCTGCAACAGGAAATATAAGCCAAAGCAAAACTATTTTATCTGTAGCAGCTTCAGCACTAACTGAATCATAAAGCGAGGCTCCATTATGAGAAAAAAATGGAAGGAAGAATCCGGCTATAAGAAGTAATCCGCCCCAAAAGCCTGAATCTTTATAAAATTCATTTATGGTTTTTCTTGTTACAATATCTTTTTTAACACCTGCCGGTTCTGTTACAACGCTTTCTTTTCTTACCGGTTGTGTTACTTCCCGTTCAGTTTCTACGGGTTGATTTACTATAACTGGAGCGGCAGCGCCGCAGGAAGGACAGAATTTGCTATCGGATGGAATTTCTTTTCCGCAATGTGAACAATATACCATGATGATAAATTTTAGAACTTAAAAGTAAAAATTATAATCAGAAACTTCTAATCAAATTATTTATTTAAAACTTCAAGGGCTTTTTTTACCATAGGGTCTTCAGCATTACTAACTTCATACAAGCCTTCATTCCGCCAAATGATACGTGCCGTTAAAACTTTTATTTGTTTTGAGATATGTGCTTTTTCCACGGAGTTTATCGTATTTAAATTAACGGAATCTTTTGCAGCAAATGTTTTAAAATTGTTCCAGGTGGTTTCATCAACAGAATAATTTTTTTCAAATTCTGCAGGAGATGAATAAGTGCTAAGTTTATTTTTATTGATAAGATAATTATTGTAAGTAAAATTATTTATTGTTCCCCGCAAATAAATTTTACCAAATATTCTGTCAAATCCTGATGTATCTACCGATACAAAAATATCCGGCGTAATACCGCCACCGCTGTAAACTACTTTACCTGCTTTAGTGGTAAAAGCCTTGGCATTAGTATGTTTTATTGAATCAGCAAACATTAATTCACCTTCGTGAAGGCGATTTAAAATATCATCATGATAGTGTTTCATCCCCTCGCTGTAAGATTTTTGAATACTTCTCCCCAGCGGAGTATAATATCTGGCAACTGTTAATCGTAAGCCTGAACCATCATTAAGCTCGAATTGTTCCTGTACCAATCCTTTACCAAAAGTTCTTCTGCCGATTATTGTTGCACGGTCCCAATCCTGTAAAGCGCCAATTAAAATTTCACTTGCAGATGCAGTACCTTCATTTGCAAGAACAACCAATTTCCCTTTTTCAAAAATTCCTTCCTTCTGGCATCGGTATTCTTTTTTTGCTGAATGTGCACCTTCTGTATAAGTGATCAGTTTATCCTGGTCTAAAAATTCATCGGCAATATTTGTTGCCTCAGTTAAAATGCCGCCGCCATTGTCTCTCAGGTCAAGTATCATATTTTTCATTCCTTCTTTCTGCAACTTTAATGTTGCATCCATAAATTCTTTGTAAGTAGTTTCAGAAAATTTATTCAGCCTTATGTACCCAATATTGTTTGCAATAATATATGCAGCATCAAGACTGTTAAGCGGAATCATTCCTCTTACAATTGTAAAATGTTTTTGCTCATTGCCACGAAGAATAGTGATGTACGCTTTAGAACCTGCATTCCCTTTTAAAAAGCGTTTTATTTTATCACCTGTAATTTTTACCCCGGCCACTGTTGAATCTCCCACCTTTAATAATTTATCACCTATCTCTAAACCTGCTTTATCAGCAGGGCCATTTTTTACAACATTTAAAACATTAATGGTATCATTAAAAGTATTAAACTCAATACCAATGCCTGAAAAACCTCCCTGCAAATCTTCCCTAACTTCCTGCAGTTGTGTTGCCGGTAAAAAAACAGAATGCGGATCAAGCTTATTTAAAATGGCCTCTATGGCTGCATCGCCGAGCGAATCGGAGTTTTCCTCATCAACATATTTTGTTTCAATAAGGTTAAGCACTTCCTGAACAGGCTTTCTTTTTTCTGTAAAAAAAATTCCTTTATTCGGCATTCCATTTTTTATGTTGAAACCAATTATCATCCCCAGTATCATAACAATACTAAAAAGCAACGGCTGCCATACCTGTAGTTTTTTATTAACCATACTATCTGTAATTAAACTATTTTTATTTTGCAAATTTCACTAATTAAGCTGAGATAAGTATGCCACTTGTAAAATTGATTGCTGACAGCGGTGCAACAAAAACCGAATGGTGCCTGATGAATGGCAGGAAAAAAACAATTTTTATTACACAGGGAATGAGCCCATATTTTATTTCTGCAGAGCAAATGCAAATAATTTTAATGCAGGAGTTATTACCTCAAATAAAAAAGATAGAGGTTGATGAGATATATTATTATGGAACCGGATGTAGCAATCCCGGCAATGCAAAAGTTGTAAAGAAAGTATTTGAAAATATTTTCCGTGATAGTAAAATTGAAGTTACCCACGATTTGATGGCAGCAGCAAAAGCATTGTGTGGTAATGAAAAGGGAATTGCATGCATCCTGGGGTCAGGCTCAAACTCATGTTATTATAATGGTAAAAAAATTGTAAAGAACAGTCCCGGCCTTGGATATATTTTAGGCGATGAAGGCAGCGGTGCATACCTGGGTAAAAAAGTTATTCAATATTATTTGTACAATACTTTTGATGAAGATCTGCGATCCAGGTTCGACGCTAAATTTGTAACTAACAGTACAGAAATTTTAAATGCAGTTTACAAGCAGCCTCTGCCAAACCGTTACCTGGCATCGTTTGCCATTTTTTTAGCAGAGAACCGCGGGCACTACATGATAGAAAATATTATTGAAGATGGATTGAATGATTTCTTTTTTAATCACGTTTATAAATACAAAGAAAGCTGGACGTTACCGATAAATTTTGTTGGGAGTATTGCTGATGGTTTTAAAGATGTAATTGCAGACCTTTGCAAATCGTATCAATTGCATTTGGGCAGAATTATAAAAAACCCGATGGAGGGATTGATACATTATCATAAGAACTATTAATAATGTCTTTTAAAAAAATTACGGAAGAACCATCTAAGTACAGGCATCTGGAAAAAATGCCGGTGAATGATATTCTTACTAATATAAATAAGGAAGATAAAATTGTACCCCTTGCAATTGAAAAAGTAATCCCTCAAATTGAGCTTTTAATAAATGCTGTTACTGATAAAATGTTGATGGGGGGCAGGTTATTTTACATTGGCGCAGGCACAAGCGGAAGATTAGGAATAGTTGATGCAAGTGAGTGTCCGCCTACTTATGGAGTGCCTCCGGGTTTGGTTGTTGGCATTATCGCAGGCGGTTTAAAAGCAATGACCGAAGCTATTGAATATGCCGAGGATGATGCAGAGCAGGGATGGAAAGATTTGCAATACCATTATGTAACAGATAAAGATGTGGTGATTGGGATTGCTGCAAGCGGAACCACACCTTATGTAATAGGTGCCTTGCAAAAATGTAAAGAACATGGAATTATAACAGGAAGCATTTCGTGCAATCCTGATTCGCCGGTAAGTGCTGCTGCAGAGTTTCCCATAGAAGTTGTTGTGGGGCCTGAGTTTGTAACAGGCAGTACAAGAATGAAAAGTGGTACTGCACAAAAATTAGTTTTAAATATGATCTCAACATCTGTAATGATACAACTGGGAAGAGTTGAAGATAATAAGATGGTGAATATGCAGCTAACCAATGAAAAAATTGTTGACCGCGGGGTAAAAATGCTTATGGAAAAAACCGGCATTACCGATTATGCTAAGGCAAAAAAATTATTATTTACATACGGCAGTGTAAAAAAAGCCACTGAGAATCTGCCTGTGATGTAAGCCGGTATAAATAATTTTTTCTAACACTTTATTTTTTTTAAATTTATACTCTCAAATTTATCTTAATCAAAAATTTCTCTTATGAAACGTACACTTTTACTTTTCTTTTTTATCGTATCATTTTCCCTTTGTTGTTTTTCGCAGGATAATAAAGCCTTTGCTATTACCGGAAGCGGTACTGGAGATTTTATCTGGATGAATATTCGCCAGATAGACCTCTCAACGGGTACAGCTACAAAAAATCTGTTTGAGAAAGGTGTTTCATCATTTCAAATGTTTGATGCTGCTACCAATAAAGAAATTATGCTGATGAGTGAGCAGAATAGCAAGCAAATCAACTCTTCTCAATATCCTACAGCTACAATGGTTGCAGCAGCAGCGTATGACAGAAAACATGATAAATTATTTTTCACTCCCATGTCACTTGCAGAATTGCGCTGGCTCGATCTTTCATCAGATAATAAAACCCCTAAATTTTATACAATTCATAGCAGTTTATTACTTCCCGGAGATGCAAACGATGAGGCTAACCACATTACAAGAATGACCATTGGCGCAGATGGTAATGGTTACGCATTAACCAATGATGGCAATCATCTTATAAAATTTTCTACGGGTAAAAAAATTGTAATAACCGACCTTGGCGCTCTTGTAGATGGCTCTACCAATAATCAAATCTCTGTTCATAACAAATGCAGTAGCTGGGGTGGAGATGTTGTTGCAGATGCATTTGGAAAATTGTATTTATTCACCGCAAGCAAAAATATTTTTAAAATAGATGTTGAAAATAAAATTGCAACCTACCTTGGAAGTATTACCGGCTTAAGCGGAGCATACACAGTTAATGGTGCTGCAGTTGATAATAATGATAACGTTATTATAAGTTGCGCAAATACTTTAGATGGTTTTTACAAAGTGAATATGAAAGATTATTCAGCAACCAAACTTACAACTACTGGAAATATTTATAACTCATCTGATCTGGCAAATTCAAATCTTTTGTATTCAGGCCAGTTAAGAAACACAGTGGGCACAGCACAATTGGTTCAAAGAGAAACAATAGGTAATGAATTTATTTCCATTTATCCCAACCCTGTATTTGGTTCTCAGTTTAAAGTAACCTTTGATAAAATTGCACCAGGTAACTACACAGTAGCATTAACTGATATAGCCGGCAAATTGATTATGAATAAACAGGTATATGTAAATGTTGCAGGTCAGGTAGAGAATGTTCAATTAAAAAACCGGCCTGCAAACGGAGTATATTTAATTAAAATAACTGATTCAGATAAAAAATCTGTATTCTCAGATAAAGTAGTTTTTGATTAACTTTTTTTGATTAATGATTGATTAGCCTTGAGCCGTTCTGAAAGGAACGGCTTTGTTATTTTTAATAATTTTCCCGGCAAAAAAATAATTTTTTAATTAGATAGATAAGATAAGTTTGCATAAGAATATTTCACATAGAAATTAACCTTTTGCAAAACATTGAACCATACGATAACTGGCGCTACCTCTATGTTTCAGAGGAAGATGAACGATCACCTTTTTATGGAAGAGAGTACAGCGAATTTGTTTTTTCTCACACCGTTTATAACTATTATATCCACCCGCAATGGGATGAGTTTGGAAGTACAACTTTATACATAAAAGTTTTAATGGCTGATTACACCACCGGTTATGCAATCATTGAAATGCTCGGAGAATGGAATGATGCCATTTACAATGATATAATGACATTGAAGAGAGATGTTATTGATTTGTTGATAAGAGAAGGCATAACAAAATTTATTTTGATAGCAGAGAACGTGTTAAACTTTCACAGCAGCGATGATAGTTATTATGAAGAATGGTTTGAAGACGTAACAGATGAAGGCGGCTGGGTAATTTGTATTAATATGCCCGAGCAAACGCAGTATGATTTTAAACGGGCTAAGTTAAATCATTACATAGAGTTAATGAACGTTCCTCAGTGGCGAACTATAAAACCCGATCTTCTTTTTGCGCAGCTCGATAATATTTTAATGCGAAGATTAGATATTTAAAATCTCACTCTTACTTTATTTACTCTATATACTTTATTTACTTTTCCTGTAGTATTTTTGCCTATCAGCTTATTTAATTCTGTCTCTTTATGACGTGGAAACTTTTCTTCACTTCTTCTCTCGGTAAAAAATATGTGATGGGTTTTACCGGTTTTTTTCTTATTACTTTTTTAATTGTTCACTGCTTTATCAATGGCATGATTGTATTTAGTGATAATGGTGAAACCTTTAATCACTGGGCTACATTTATGGGTACCAACTGGATTGTACGGGTTATGGAAATAGGATTGTTTGCCGGATTAATTTTACATATTGTACAGGGTTTAATATTGTGGGGCCAAAATAAAAAATCCCGGCCAGTTAAATACCATGTAAGCAGATATAGAGAAGGAAAATGGTACAGCCGGAGTATGGGATTGCTTGGTACATTGATTCTTTTGTTTCTCATAGTTCACTTGTATCATTTTTGGACACCGTCCCGCTTTGGTGGTTTATTAAATATTCATACGCTGGAAGAAACCAGCCTTGGAACCTTCAATGGTGAAAAAGTACATAATTTATATGCAGAAATGTTGATCGTGTTTCAAAATCCGTGGATAGTTATCATTTATGTTTTAGGAGTGTTTGCATTATCCTGGCATTTGATGCACGGTTTTCAAAGTGCGTTTCAAACGTTTGGATTAATGCATAAAAAATATGCACCGCTCATAAAAAGTATCGGTGTTTTTTATTCAATTGTTATTTGCCTGTTGTTTGCTTTGATGCCAATATCAATTTATTTAAAATGGCTTAATTAATTTTGCAATTATCAATTGATAAAATATGGGTTTAGATGCAAAAATTCCTGAAGGAGAACTTGAAAAAAAGTGGAGCGATTACAAGAGCCATGTAAAACTGGTTAACCCTGCTAATAAAAGAAAATTAGAAGTAATCGTGATAGGAACCGGCCTCGCCGGAGCCTCTGCTGCTGCATCTTTGGGGGAGTTAGGTTATAAAGTAAAAGCATTCTGTTTCCAGGATAGTCCCCGGCGTGCACACAGCATTGCAGCACAGGGAGGCATTAATGCTGCAAAGAATTATCAGAATGATGGCGATTCTGTTTTCAGATTATTTTATGATACAGTTAAAGGTGGCGACTACCGTTCAAGAGAAGCCAATGTTTATCGCCTGGCAGAAGTAAGCGCTGCAATAATTGATCAGTGTGTTGCACAGGGAGTTCCTTTTGCAAGAGAATATGGAGGATTATTGAGTAACCGCTCGTTTGGTGGCACACAGGTGCAACGTACATTTTATGCCGCCGGGCAAACAGGTCAACAATTATTGTTAGGAGCATACAGTGCATTGGAAAGGCAGGTTGCTTTGGGTAATGTAAAAATGTATAGCCGTCATGAAATGCTCGATGTAGTAACCATTGAAGGAAAAGCAAGAGGGATCATTGCAAGAAATTTAATTACAGGAGAACTGGAAAGACACTTTGGCCATGCAGTTTTATTATGCTCCGGTGGATATGGAAATGTTTTTTATTTAAGCACCAATGCAATGGGTAGCAATGTTACTGCCGCATGGAAGGCTCATAAAAAAGGCGCCTGGTTTGGCAATCCATGTTTCACACAAATTCATCCTACATGTATTCCTGTTAGTGGTGAAT
>JALYYX010000026.1 GCA_030946075.1 Bacteroidota bacterium
ACGTACAGTCAGTTAATGATGGTTACAAACGTTCGCTGGCGCCGGTTATTGATGCTCACGTTACTACTTTTTTAACTGCAGCAATCTTGTTTTATTTTGGATTAGGGCCAGTACTTGGTTTTGCAACTACTCAAATGCTCGGTATCGCATTGTCATTGTTCTGCGGAATTCTATTATCAAGGTTAGTAACTGAAGTTTGGACAAACAAGCAAAGACACTTCAATTATTTTACAACAATTTCAAAGCGTGTTTTTCAGCATGCTAAATTTAAATTTATTGAATACAGAAAAGTAGCCTATGCAATTTCTGTGGTGGTTTTAATACTCGGGGTTTCTTCTTTTTTTAACGGCTTTAAAGAAGGTGTTGAATTTAAAGGTGGTAGAAGTTATACAGTGCAATTTGATAAGCCTGTAAAAAATGATGATATAAGAAATAGTTTAAGGGATGCACTTGGCGGAGATTATCCAGAAATAAAAACAGTTGGTGACAGCAGGCATTTAAACATCACCACTTCATATTTGAAAGGTGTTGAAAATGCTGACAGCACTGTGCAGACTCATTTATATAATGGATTAAAAAATGTTTTAGCGCCCGGCACAACTTATGAAAGTTTTCTAAAAAATAATAAACAAGCCTCACAGGTTGTTCAGCCAACAATTTCTGATGATTTAAAACAAGGTGCTATCAAAGCTACCATCTTTGCAATTGTTGCTATCTTCCTTTACATCTTCATTCGTTTTCGTGACTGGAGATATTCTTTGGGAACTATCATTGCATTATTGCATGATGTGTTTGTAACCCTTGCTGTTTTCTCATTCTTTAAAAACATTGTACCCTTTCCTTTAGAAATAAATCAGCATTTTATTGCAGCGATATTAACCGTAATTGGTTTCTCCATGAATGATACTGTAATTGTATTTGACAGGATTCGTGAATACAGTCGCAACATGAAAGGCGCCACAAAAACAACCATCATCAACAGCGCTATTAATGATACTTTAAGCAGAACGATCATGACATCGCTTACTGTATTCTTAACGCTATTAATATTATTTATTTTTGGTGGTGAAGTAACAAGAGGTTTTGCATTTGCAATGCTTGTAGGCGTTATAACCGGTACATACTCTTCTATTTTTGTTGCAGCACCAATACTTGTTGACTTTGCAAAAAACAAACCTTTAGGTACTGCTGATCTTGCAACTGAAAATGCAAATAAAGCTGTGAAGACAATTAAGACTGCGAAAGCATAAAATAATTTTCTTATAAATATTTTTATAACCCGTTAAGAAATTGACGGGTTTTTTATTAAAGAATTTATAGTTTTTAAAATAGTTTCCCAATTCGGGAACTTTAGTTATCTTTGATAAAAAAAAGTAAGAATTGAGAATCATCGCTAAGAAAATTTTAAGAGAATTCTGGCAGAAACATAATGATTGTAAGGAACAGTTAAAAGCCTGGTTTCAGGAGTCAAGTAAAAGCGAATGGAAAACTCCCAAAGAAATTAAGAAAGGATATCCAAATGCAAGTTTTTTACCAGATAATAGGGTTGTATTTAATATTAAAGGGAATAATTACAGACTTATTGTGAGAATAAATTATGATTATCAAATGATGTGGATCAGATTTATAGGAACGCATATTGAGTATGATAAAATTGATGCAACAAAAATTTAGAAAAATGGAAATAAAACCTATTAAAACTAAAAAAAATTACCAACAGGCTTTAGAAAGGCTTGAGATAATTTTTGATGCAAAGAAAAATTCTCATGATGGTGATGAGCTTGAAGTATTAGGAATTCTGATAGAAAAATATGAAGATGAACATTTTCCTATTGGTTTTCCTGATCCTGTAGAAGCAATAAAATTTAGAATGGAACAATTAGGCTACACGCAGTCCGATTTAGCTAATGTAGTTGGTTTAAAAAGCAGAGCAAGTGAAATTTTAAGCAAAAAAAGAAAACTTTCTCTTGATATGATAAGGCAATTGCACGATAGATTAAAGATTCCAACAGAAGTTCTAATTCAATCTTATTAAAGGCAAATTTTTTTTACACCGCAAAGCTTGTTCCGCAGCCACAGGTCTTACTTGCATTGGGATTATTAAAAGTAAAGCCACGGGAATTTAATCCGCCTTCCCAATGAATTTCCATTCCGGTTAAATAAATTCCGTGAGCAGGATTTATAATATACTTAATACCTTCTATCTCAAAAACCTCATCTTTATCTTCTTTTTTATCAAATCCTAAAATATACGTCATACCTGAGCATCCGCCTCCCTTCACTCCTACTCTTAAATATTGTGAGGCATCAAAGCTTTCTTCATTCATCAATCTTTTTATTTCTTTAATGGCACCTTGTGTAAAAGTTACAGGAGCTATTGTTGCTGTTTCCATAATGTAAAATTACAAACGTTTGCCTATGGATGTTTACTTTTGTCGGAAAAATTAAGAGTATGTCAACATTTGAAACGGTAGCAGTTGTTTTGTTAGGTGTGATTCTTTTAGCATTGGTTTGGTTAATTACAGAATACAGCGGAATGAAAACTTCTATAAAGGAAAGAACAGGAATAAATAATGAAACATTAAAACTTCGCTTACAGGCTTATGAAAGATTAGCATTATTGGCAGAAAGAATTTCATTGCAAAATCTTATTGCACGTTTACCAAATGCAGGCGTTTCATCAAGGCAAATGCAGCAGGCATTGGTAGAGGCAATAAAAACAGAATACGAATACAATCTCAGTCAGCAGATTTATGTTTCGCCTGAAGGATGGCGTGCAGTGAATAATTTAAAAGAGCAAAATATTTATATCGTAAATCAGCTTTCTGCCACACTTCCATTTCAGGCGTCGGCAATGGACCTTAACAAACAGATAATTGATTACCTGATGAGCAATCCGAAAGCATCTTTACACAACATTGTATTAGAAGCACTGAATTTTGAAGCAAAGAAAATTATGTAACCCCTATCCCCTAAAGGGGTAATTATATGAATAAAAAAATTACAGATTCAGGGATTGAAATAAAGAAAGTCTACACACAGAACGATCTTCAAAACTCCCCTCCACCAGAGGGCCCGGGGGAGGCACCTTTTACCCGTGGCATACAGGCGGATATGTATCGTGGCAAACTCTGGACAATGAGGCAGTATGCAGGTTTCAGTACCGCAGAAGAAAGCAATAAACGCTATCAATATTTATTATCGCAGGGTGTTTCAGGATTGAGTGTTGCTTTTGATCTGCCTACACAAATTGGTTATGACAGCGATCATGAATTATCAGAAGGTGAGGTTGGAAAGGTGGGTGTTGCAATAGATTCTTTAGAGGATATGGAATTACTTTTTAAAGATATTAAGCTACAGGAAATTTCTACATCAATGACCATTAATGCAACCGCTTTCATTCTGCTTGCTTTATATGTTGCGCTTGCGAAAAAACAGGGAGCAGATCTTTCTAAATTAACCGGTACCATTCAGAATGATATTTTAAAAGAATATGCTGCAAGAGGAACATATATTTATCCTCCAAAACCTTCCATGCGTATCATCACTGATGTATTTGAATGGTGCAGTAAAGAGCTGCCAAAATGGAATACCATTTCCATTTCCGGTTATCATATTCGTGAAGCTGGAAGTACAGCAGTGCAGGAAATTGCTTTCACGCTCAGCAACGGCAAAGCTTATGTAAAAGCAGCAATGGATAAAGGTTTGAATATAAATATTTTTGGAAAAAGATTGTCTTTCTTTTTTAACGCACACAACAATTTATTTGAAGAAATAGCAAAGTTTAGAGCCGCAAGAAGAATGTGGGCAAAGATTATGAAAGACTTTGGAGCAACTGATGAAAAAGCAATGATGCTTCGTTTTCATACACAAACGGGTGGCAGCACTTTAACAACGCAACAGCCATTAAATAATATTTCAAGAGTTACTATTCAAACACTGGCAGCAGTGTTAGGCGGTACACAAAGCTTACATACAAACGGATATGATGAAGCGCTGAATTTACCAACAGAATCCGCTGCAGGCATTGCACTGCGTACGCAACAAATTGCTGCTTATGAAAGTGGAATAGCAGACACTGCCGATCCTTTAGGAGGAAGCTATTATGTTGAAGCTCTTACTAATGAAATAGAAAATGAATCATGGAAACTTATCGAAAAGATTGACGCCATGGGAGGCAGCGTAACTGCAATTGAACAGGGATTTATTCAAAATGAAATTGCAAAAAGTGCATACGCTTATCAACAAAAAATTGAATCGGGAGAAAAAATAATTGTTGGTGTTAATAAATTTAAAAACGATCAAAATATTTCTCCGCCATCTTTTAAAATTAATGATAGCATACGGCAATTACAGATTGATAAAATAAACTCCTTAAAAGAAAAAAGAGATAACCAAAATGTAAAGATTTGTCTTGAACAAATAAAAAATAAAGCATTATCCGGAGAAAATATTATGCCTGCTGTAATTAATGCTGTGGAATCTTTTTGTACTCTTGGCGAAATTGCAGATACATTAAGAACTGTGTTTGGAGAGTACAAATAATATTCTAATTTTATACTTTATTAAAAAATATGAAAAAATTTTTACCCGCTTTACTCTTAATGCTTTGCAGCTTTTCTTACCCGCAGAAATATGTTCTTATTGATAAGAAAATGGCATTGCCGCTTTCCTATACAAATACCGTAACCATCGAGCATAGTTACAAAAACCTTTTTGCAGTTGAGCATGATAAAATTCATCAGTTTGTAACAGAAGTTGAAAAGATTGCTGCAAACCTCACGGACAAGAAATCTAAACCTGAGGCTATTGATTTTAAAATTGGACAAACACATTTTTTTGGTGTAAAGGTTCCCTTAACTACAGAAGAAAGACTGGACGTGGTTTTAACTACCAATTGCGATGGAACAAAAATTATGATGCATTTATGCGACGCAAAGTTGAGTAATGCCAACAATGCCTTCTTTATTACTACTTGGGTTAAATATATTAAGAGCAATCTAAAATAATTACTTCGCAATTTTATTTGGCAAAATCTATTTCAAAATTTCCTTTTATTCTTTCCATTGAAGGATTGAAATATCCAAACTTCAAATCAGGGAATTCTTCTCTTATTAATTCCATCATTTGTTTAATGCCAATGCATTCGCCTGTTTCAGTAACTTCTATTTTATCTAAGTACCAGTCAGGGTCAATATTAAAATTTCTCCATTGAATCATTTTTAAACCGGTATCTTTTATTACTTTTCTTAATGCCTCATATTCTGCAACGCTGTCCGTCATTCCCGGGAAAACAAAATAGTTTATACTTGTCCATCCGCCATAACTATTTACAATTTTCAGGGTTTCAATTATATCACTGAACAGGTAATTATTAGGACGATAATATGGAGTATATATTTCTTCTCTTACTGAATTTGTGCTTACCCTAATGCTATTCAAACCTGCATCACATAAGGCTTTCACAGCTTTAGGATCAGATCCGTTGGTATTAATATTTATACTCCCCTTTTGAGTATGCTTTCTTATTTCAATAATTGCATCTCTTATTGTTTGCCACATTAATAATGGCTCACCTTCACAGCCCTGGCCAAAACTTACAATCGGAAATGGCGCACTTTCCAAATGGGGAACAGTATATTCCGTGATTTCTTCTGCGGTTGGTTTAAACATTAATCTGTCCTGCGTGGAAATAATTGTTTCTTCCTGTGGCTGAAACGAAATGCACCCAATACAATTTGCATTGCATGCAGGCGAAGTGGGAACGGGGCATTCCCATCGTGCCATAAAATAATTTCTTGCAGCAGGACAATGATAGGTATTGCAGCAATTATCTGCAAGATGTTTTACCAAACGGTTATGCGGATATGCAGCTAGAAAATTAGTGACACCTTCTTTAATTTTTTCATTAATAAATCCTTCGCTCTCCTGCCGCACATCATTTTCAATCCTGATTGCAGGCACATAAAATTTATCATTGTACCACCCCGTAGCGGTATAACAAAAAAGCGGTAGTATTTCTGCATGAGGCAAACTTTCATACGCTGCAAGATATAATCCGGTATGGGCAGGTGGAATGAAAGCTGCTACAGCCCAGCCTTTCAGGCATAAGCGCATTTCTCCGCTTTGCACATCTATACCAATTCCGCGGCGATTTGGCAATTCATATAATTGCCCGCCAGATGGTAATTCTATCCATTCATTTTCAGGTATAGGCAAAGCATCTCTTCCACTTCTTCCTGTTGCATAGAGTGAAGTATCTTCGAAAATATTCCCTTTACCATCGGAATACAATATGTAAGGCGAATTATTCAAATGTTCTTTTTCAATTGTTCATTTACAAAAGCATTAAATACATTTTCATTAACAGAAGTTTCAATTTCTCTTTGAAATAATTTATTGGTTTTTAAATCAAGCGTAAGAATATTATCCTTTAAAACAACATTAGTAAAATCAGCCCATTTGTATCTTTTATACGGGTATGTTTTAATTTCAATCAAACAGGGATTCAAACGAGCTGATCTTTTTTGTAATGCAGCATAGCATAATCCTC
This sequence comes from Bacteroidota bacterium, assembly GCA_030946075.1. Classification (GTDB taxonomy): domain Bacteria; phylum Bacteroidota; class Bacteroidia; order Chitinophagales; family Chitinophagaceae; genus Ginsengibacter. Next base: position 6,554 of record JALYYX010000026.1, read on the forward strand.
CTAAAATTCCATCTAAAATGGCAAGCCATAAGATGCCATAAATTACTATAAATGCAAGAAAGAATCCTGCTCCGTAATAAAATCCCTGATCGGTTGTTTTGTAAATTATTATTCTATAAACCGTATACAGTGCAATTATTGCGAGCCCTGCTACACCTTCCCTCCATAAGTTATTATCGAATAATAAATAAAAAAAGAATAATGCATGCAGAACTACCAGTATCAATATAATCAAACGATAGGCATGTTCTTTTTCATTCTTAAAAGTTATTTCATACTGCATTAATAAGATTATTTTCTGCAACCATTAAATTGCACAACTTAAACAATACTCTTGCGCCAACATTCTCATCCCATTCATCGCTGCTTATACCAACCTCATTCAGATCGAAACCAATTAATTTTCTGCCGCTTTGTAATATTTTTTTAAAAAGATAAAATACCTGTTCAGTCTCAAACCCGCCCTGCACAGGCGTTCCCGTGTGTGGACACAGTTTAGGATCAAGTCCATCAATATCAAAACTTATAAAAACTTTATCAGGTAAATGATTTACTATTTCATCAGCTATATGTTTCCATGTTTCTCCTTCAAACATTCGTTCCTTAATCTGTTTATCAAAATAAGTAATCACTCTCCTGTTACTATTCTCAATGTATTCTGCCTCCGATTCAGAATAATCTCTTACACCAACCTGTACCAGTTTTATTAACTCAGGAATTTCTGCCAAAGCGTTGTACATAATGGATGCATGAGAATATTTAAAATTTTCGTATGCCTCTCTAAGATCGCAATGGGCATCAATTTGAATGATTCCAAAATCGCCATACTTTTCTGCAATCGCCTTAAAATATCCTAAGGGTGTGCTGTGATCGCCGCCAACAAGCCCAACCAGCTTATGTTTCTGCAATAAATCCTTTGTTTGTTCGTACACCCAATTATTCAGAAATAAACTTCCTTCATTTACCTCCTTTAAAGTTTTGCACATAAATTTGTTGTCTTCTACAAGTTCTCCCTGCGAAATATAATTTATATACAACTCTGCTTCTTTGCGTAAATAATCGCTCTTCATTAAAATTTTCCTGTCAATATCTTTCATGTAAAATCCCTTCTTCCATCCTTGTTTTATATCTGCATCGCTAAGGTCAACCTGCATACTTGCTTTACACATATGTTCCGGAGCCCTTGCTGTGCCTGCTTTGTAGCTAACAGTAACTTCCCACGGGATTGGTAAAATAATTAATGCTGCATCCTCCTCTGTAAAAGGCAAGCCAAAAATATTGTTGTTTGAATTACCTACTGAATTGGGATCGAAGTTGGATAGATCTGCCATTGTTATTAAAGGGTGTTTTAAAATCCGCCTGCAAAGATAAGCGACAGTAATTCAAACTAAAATCTAAAATGAATCTATAAGTAATTGTAAGTTTTTCTAAATAAAATAACTTTAATATCCCAATATCTTAAACCGTTTTAAACTAATTTTGCGCCAGAATGAAATCATCTCACATAATTATTTTGGTAGTGATTGCAATGGCAATCGGGGGGTTGCTGATGTACTCGGTAGATTTTTCAACATACGATACCATTCAATCTGCTAAAAATAAGCCGGGCAAATATGTTCATCTTATTGCAAAGCTCGATAGAAAGCAGCCTATAGAATATGATGCTATTAAAGATCCGAATTATTTATCCTTTTATGCAGTTGACAGCCTTGGCGGATCTACAAAAGTTATTTATAGAAATTCGAAACCTGCAGAGCTTGAGCAAAGTGAAAGAATTGTTTTAAAAGGAAAAATGAAGGGAGATATTTTTGAATGTGATAACATTTTATTAAAGTGCCCTTCTAAATATAAAGATGATAAAAAGCAGTTGGAAAAAACTGTTTCCCAATCTAACCCATAAACCAAAGCATGAAGTTTGAAGGCGAACATTTATTACCCGGGGAGCTCGGCCATTTTTTTGTATTACTTTCTTTCGTAGCATCTATAACCGCCACTATAGCATATTTCAAATCGGCAGGAGTTGCAAATCGTGTTGCGAAAAAATCATGGCTGCAATATGCAAGAGCAGCCTTCTTTATTCAAACCATTTCCGTATTAACTGTTTTTGCAATAATATTTTTTATTTCTTCCAATCATTATTTTGAATACCTGTATGTGTATAAACATGCATCAAAAGAGTTAGAATCAAAATACTTGTTAGCCTGCATTTGGGAAGGCCAGGAAGGAAGTTTTTTACTCTGGAGCATTTGGCATTCTGTTTTGGGAATGATACTTATTTGGAAAAGTAAAAAATGGGAAGGCCATGTAATGACTGTGATAAATTTTGCCCAGGTTTTTTTAGCACTGATGATATTAGGTTTATATTTTTTTGGCGTGAGGGTCGGCAGCAGCCCGTTTG
>JALYYX010000035.1 GCA_030946075.1 Bacteroidota bacterium
GGCATACACCACAATAAATAATTTCTATTTCCACATCATGAGGTTTTGGTTCTCTTCTTTCTAAACTCCATTCGGCTAAAGGTGAAGTTGCACTTTGTGCGGCATAAGCTTTTGTTGCTGTCATATATTTCTTTATTTAGATAGCAAATGTAAGTTGTAAAATTTCAGATAGTGTTTAATAAAAAAAATCCATGCAGTTAACATGGATCTTCTATAATTTATTTTGATATTTCTTAGAAATTTCAAATAATATCTTGGGATAGGATTATCAATCAAAGACAGGTTATCGGCCTTCTTTTTTATCCTTTGATCGACCAATTATATATCCGCCTGTTGCACCAACTACCCCACCAATTACAGCGCCTTTACCTTTTCCGATAATAGCCCCTGCAACTGCACCACCTGCACCACCTATAACAGCATCTTTTGCAGCATGGCTCCAACCTTTTTTTCTGTAAACAGTGCTGGTTGTTTGTCCTGAACCCGAACCGGAACTATAAGACCTTGACCTGGTAGTATTGTAATTACGGTGTCGAACCGGAATCGGGGCAGGTCCTGTAGTAGTTGTTGTAGTTGTTGTTGTGTAAGTATTAGGATTAGCAACGGCCTTTGAATTTTTTAGTGTTTGTGTTTGTATTACACTACCCGTATCGGTCATAATATTACTTTTATACATAGAAGATGTGTCAGTAAGGATCACATCTTTATTTGAATTAAGATCTGATTTTGAGTTGCATGCTGCAACCAACGAAGAAATTATTAATATCTGTAATATCTTTTTCATACTGTTGTTATTTGGTATACTTATACTATGAGAAAACTGTGCCAAGAGTATGAAATTCCGGATTTAGTTTAAGTTCAACTAAGTTTAGGTATAATAATTTAACTAAAGATCTCAGGTATTTTTTAATAGAAATTACATTGCTAAATAATCCTGTAATTTGTAATGAATTGCTGCCTGATTAAATGCCTTATTTTTATTTAATCATCATACAAAATTTATTTAATCATCATACAAAAGCAATGATTATGAAACATTCTATATTGTTTATTTTCCTTCTTTTTACCCTATCACTATCTGCACAAAAAAATGCTTCTGTTTCTTTTGAAAAATGGATCAGTTTAAAAAACGTTAGTGGTCCTGTTATTTCACCGGATGGAAGAACAATTGTATATAATGTTACCAGTACGGACTGGACAAACAATGCGTATGATACCGAACTTTGGATGTCACGGGATGCTGAAGCACCCTTACAATTAACACGTACAAACAAGAACAGCAGCTTTGCGGCACGGTTTACCCCTGACAGTAAATTCGTTAGCTTTTTGGCCGACCGCGGAGAAAAAACACAGATCTATATTATTGCTGTTAATGGCGGTGAAGCAATGCAGGTAACCAAAGATGAAGATGGCATTGGCAATTATGACTGGAACAATGAGGGAACTAAAATAGCTTATACTAAAGCGGAACCCGATAGCAAAAAAGAGAAAACAGTAAAGGAAAGATTTGGTGCCTTTGGTGTAGAAGGGGAAGAATACAAGCAAAGCCATTTGTGGATTCTGAACTTTCATTATGATTCCATAGTAATGGCCGGACAAGTTCCCTGTTATACAAAATCAGATTCAACCAAAAAAGATTCGGCAACAAAACTAAAGGGCCAGGATTGCATCTCGTTGCCTGTTGCAAAACGACTGACCGAAGGAGACTTTACCGTTTCAGGATTTTCATGGAGCCCTGATGGAAAAACAATTGCCTTTAACCGTCAGCGCAACCCTTTGATAAATTCGGGAATTACTTCCGATATTGTTGTTGTTGATGTATTCACTAAAAAAATAACAACACTCGTAAGCAATCCCGCAGGTGATTTCTTTAGCCGTTGGAGCCCTGAGGGAAATGCATTTGTATATGGCAGTGATCTGAATGACTCCACTACAAATTTTTATAAAAATCACAAATTATTTATTTATGATATGACTGCAAAAACCAGCCGGGAAATTGCAGCAGACATTGATGAAGATAAATTTGTTGTTGACTGGAACGGCAAAGGATTGTTTGTTGGCGCTCTGGAAAAGACAAAACAAAAATTATTTATTGTTGATACAAAAACCGGAGCCACAAAAACTGTTGCTGTACCGCTGGATCTTATTGGTGGTTCATCGTTCAGCCGGAATACCGATAACATTGCATTGTCCGGAAGGAATTATGAAGGACTTAATGAAATTTATCTATGGCGTTTCAATCAGCCCTTAAAGAAGATCACCAACAACTCAGCTCAAATTGCCGGATGGAATACACCGGTTAATGAAGTTATTTCGTGGCAAAGCACAGATGGGGCAATCATTGAAGGAGTATTGCTGAAGCCAAAGAATTATGATGCAAAAAAGAAGTATCCATTACTGGTAGTTATTCATGGAGGACCCACAGGGATTGACTTTCCCGATCCGGTGCCCACGTATGTTTACCCCATTATGCAATGGGTTGAAAAAGGGGCATTGGTGTTACGTGTCAATTACCGCGGTAGTGCCGGGTATGGCGAAAAATTCCGTTCGCTGAATGTTCGCAACCTCGGTGTTGGCGATATGTGGGATGTGCTGAGCGGTATAAAATATCTTGACAGCAAAGGAATGATAGATACTTCAAGAATGGGTTCCATGGGCTGGAGCCAGGGCGGTTACATTTCTGCATTTCTTACTACTAACACAAATATCTTTAAAGCAATTTCTGTAGGGGCAGGCATTTCCAACTGGATCACATATTATGTAAGTACCGATATTACGCCTTTCACACGTCAATACCTGATGGCCACGCCCTGGAATGATATGGAGATTTACCGCAAAACATCTCCAATGACGAATATCAATAAAGCAAGTACGCCTACACTGATACAGCATGGCGAGCTTGACAAACGTGTTCCCATTTCCAATGCATACGAATTGTACAGAGGATTGCAAGACAGAGGAATTCCTTCAAAGCTTATCGTTTACAAAGGTTTTGGCCATGGAATCAACAAGCCAAAAGAAAGGCTGGCTGCTGTATGGCACAACTGGCAATGGTTCAATAAATATATTTTCGGCGAAAAAGAAGAGCCTATGCCCGTAGAATAATTTTGTTGCAATTACAATTGATACCTAACAATAAAATATTCAATCAAGTCATCCTACGGTAGTCTTAAACTTTGGTGCAATTCTTTTTTTACTTGCCTGCTCGTATGCATACGCCACCTTTAAAATTCCGCCTTCATCATACGCAGTGCTGAAAAATGAAAGTCCTATTGGAAGATCATGTACTGTACCCATAGGCACTGTTATGTGAGGATAGCCGGCCATTGCAGGTGGCGGACAAAAATAAAATCCAACATCATAATCTCCGTTAACAAGATCAGTTAAGTTAGCCAAACCTATGCT
>JALYYX010000060.1 GCA_030946075.1 Bacteroidota bacterium
CACAATAATGTTTATTAATTCTGCAAAATAAAACACCTACCAAAGTCTCCCTTTAGGGAGATTTAGAGGGTTGTTGTTTTCTTATATTTGCAGCCTTATGGCAAATGCAAATATTTTTCCGGCGCTGATAGCACATTGCAAGGAGTATGGCTACATTTTTCCTTCCAGCGAAATTTATGATGGATTGAGCGCTGTGTATGATTATGGCCAGAATGGATCGCAATTAAAAAAGAACATCCGTGATTATTGGTGGAAAAGCATGACGCAACTGCATGAGAATATTGTAGGCATTGATGCAGCAATTTTTATGCACCCAACAACATGGAAGGCTAGCGGGCATGTGGATAGTTTCAGCGATCCGATGATAGATAATAAAGACAGCAATAAACGGTATAGGGTTGATCATTTGATTGAAGGTTTCGCTGAAGAACAATTGGCAATTGGCAATGAGCAATTAGCAAATGATGTAATTGCATCCATGGAAAAATTAATTGCAGCAGATAATTTTGAAGGATTGAAAAACCTAATTGATGCTAATAATATTAAATGCGCAATAAGTAAAACCTGCAACTGGACTGACATCCGGCAATTTAATTTAATGTTCTCAACAGAAATGGGAAGTGTTGCTGAAGAAGCCAACACTATTTATTTAAGACCTGAAACTGCCCAGGGAATTTTTGTAAACTTTTTAAATGTGCAAAAAACAGGAAGGATGAAAATTCCCTTTGGCATTGCACAAACAGGTAAAGCTTTCCGAAATGAGATTGTAGCAAGACAATTTATTTTTCGCATGAGGGAGTTTGAGCAAATGGAAATGCAATTCTTTATCCGCCCCGGCACCCAAATGGAGTGGTATAATTTCTGGAAAGAAGAAAGATTAAAATGGCATCAAAGCATTGGCATTCCTGCAAACAAATTAAAATTTCACGATCATATAAAGCTTGCCCACTATGCGGATGCGGCTGTTGATATAGAATTTGAATTTCCTTTTGGTTGGAAAGAACTGGAAGGCATTCATTCAAGAACTGATTATGATCTAAGCCGCCACCAGGAATTTTCAAAAAAGAAAATACAATATTTCGATAACGAGATCAACAAAAATTATGTGCCTTATGTTGTTGAAACTTCTGTCGGTCTTGATAGATTGGTCTTGACAATTTTGAGCCTTGCTTACGAAGAACAAAAATGGAATAAAGAAGATGGCACTGAAGACAGCCGTGTTGTTTTAAAAATTCCTGCCAAGCTTGCTCCTTATAAATTAGCCATTCTTCCACTTGTAAAAAAAGACGGCTTGCCTGAAATTGCAAAACAATTAATGAATGAATGTAAGCAAAGCTTTCATACTTTTTATGAAGAGAAAGATAGCATTGGCAAGCGTTACAGGCGTATGGACGCAATAGGCACACCGTTTTGTGTAACCATAGATCATCAAACAAAAGAAGATAATATGGTTACAATAAGATATAGGGATACGATGGTGCAGGAAAGAATTGGGTTAAGTGATGTATGCAAAATTGTATATGAAAAGATCGTTTAATAAACCTTGAAGGTTTTTAAAAATCTTCAAGGTTTCGATAGGGTTACTCCACTACCGTTAATAAAAAAATACATTTTTTTACAGCCTCTATTTTATACGGAATGTTTGCATGAAGAATAAACAAGTCCTCTTCCCTTACCTCAATAGTTTTTACATCAGTATGTAATTTCACTTTTCCTTCAATCATCTGCACGCTAAAAATATTTTCAGGACGTTCTGTTGTCATCTCTGCTTTTTTCCGCATCGCAACAAGAACTATCCGCATTCTATCACTCTTAAAAACAGTTATTGCATTGCGGTCATTTTTATCCCATGCTTTTTCTTTTTTTATTTTTTTAATAAATTCCGGTATATTAACTATTACAAAAGGTGCATCTACAGGGCGTTCGCCCTCAGGACGGTTTATTGTTGATTCATTATGTTTTTCTTCCATAAAAATATTTTAGAGAATATCTCCTGCAAAGGCTGTGCTAAAAAGATACTACTTCTCTGATCTAGATCTTAGCCAGAGAAAAAAATTGGTGATAAACATGCCAATACCTGCTCCTGCAGTTAGTAATGTAATAATGTGAATGGTTCTTATGCATTCACTTCCTGTTAACCTTGAAAAATTCCAGAAGCTTATTGCTATAATAAAAAATGCCATTGCCATACCTCTTAATGGTGATCGCTGTCTCATAATTTTATTTTTAATTAATTTATTAACTGGTAAAAGATTAAAGTTCTTTTTCCTGTTTTTTTTTATTAGCCATTGCTTTATGCTCGGTATTAAAATTCCAATTGCAAATCCTGTGGTTAATATTGGTATAATCTGCTCTGCTTTAATACAATCACATCCTTTCATGTTGCTAATGTACAATATGCCTAATGCTATTACTATGCAGGCAATAATCATTGTCTTTTCCGGTGTACTTTTTCTCATAATTTATGAGTTTATTTTTTAGGCTCTTATTAACCATATAATTCAAGATGAACTGCTTTTCTGTCGTAACCAAGTGCTGTTATTTTTTGTTTTGCATCGTCTATCATTGCCTTCCATCCACACAAATAAAATTTAGCAGGCTTAATTTCATGAATATCTTCACAGGCCTCTATGTTTTGTTTACAAATTTCTTCATACAAGCTATGCACATATCCTTTACGTCCATCCCAGTCTTCGCGGCTTAGCGTAGGCATGTAAGTAAAACCTTGCAGGTTGCTTTGCAGAGATTTCATTTCGTCATGATATAAGAGATCTTTTTGTGTTCTGCAGCCAAAAAGTAAATACATATTCTGGTGTGGAACATTATGCAACAAAATATAATTAAGCATACTTCTGAAAGGCGCAATACCGGTACCTGTGCAAATAAAGAAAAGCTCCTTATCAATTGTTTCCGGCAAAACAAAAACACCCTGCGGTCCCCGTAAGGTTAGTTCACTTCCTTCGCTCACTTCATTAAATAAATAAGTTGTTCCCAGGCCACCTTCCAGCAAAACGATCAATAGTTCAAAAACATTTGTACCGTCGGGCCAGCTGGCAATTGAGTAGCTGCGCCAGCGTTTATTTTTTTGCTCATGAATAGGGAGATCCAGCGTAACAAACTGCCCTGCTTTAAAATCAAATCTTTCCAGTTCAGGCACCTGAATCCAAAATCGTTTGGTATTATATGTTTCATCAACAATGCGGATAACCTTTCCGGTGCGCCATGGTTCTACAGCCATAAGAGTTAATTTATGGTAAAATACAATGGTAAATGCTAACTACAAAATTCTAATTGTAAATCACGGGTTATCTTTGTAGGGAGAATGAATCTGGATGTGTTGCTGAATAGTTATAAGAATGATCCCCGCATTTTTTCAATTGCGGACAGGATCGGTATGCCTGTGCCGATAATTTCGGGATCCCAGCCACAAAAAATTCATCTTGCAGGTTTACAGGGAAGCGCCTCACAATTTATTATCAATGCTGTTTTTGATCATGCCGCTGCATCCAAAATAAATCATCTTGTTATTTTAAGAGATGCTGAAGAAGCTGCGTATTTCCATAATACTTTGGAAAATATCAGCAATGCATTAAACATATTTTATTTTCCGTCTTCTTTTAAAACAAAAAAGAATTACCGGTTGCTAAACAGCAGCCATGTGATGTTGCGTACGGAATGTCTTACCAAATTTTCTACAGCAGCAATTAAGGCAAGAGTGGGTGCTATCATCACTTATCCAGAAGCTTTGTTTGAAAAAGTTGTTTTATCTAAAACACTTTCTGAAAATATTATTTCTTTTAAACAGGGTGAGACAATTGATGTAGATGGGATATTAAAACGCTTTGTTGAATATGGATTTGCGAGAACTGACTTTGTGTATGAACCGGGTCAGTTTGCTGTGCGTGGCGGTATTCTTGACATTTATTCTTTTGGAAATGAAAAGCCTTACCGGATTGAATTGTTTGGAAATGAGATAGACAGCATAAGAATTTTTGATCCCGAGAACCAGTTGAGCGAAAGAAAATTATTGCAGGTTAACATTATTCCGAACCTTGCCTATTGGCAGGCAGGTGTAGAGACACAATTTGATTCCGGAGAAAAAGTTTCTTTATTAAATTTTCTTCCGGAGAATACAGCCGTGTGGACAGAAGATTGGGATTTTATAAAAGAAAAAATTGTTCAGCAGGAAGAAGACTTTGAAACATTTTTAGAAATTGAAAAGATAAATAAGCCGCAAGCTGCAAGCAACAAGCACTACGAAGAATATGATGAGCTGACTGAAAAGAATGCAGTTTCAGAAAATGATTTTGTAAAAGCAAATGTTTTAGAAGAAGAAATAAAGCAACGGCATGTTATAGAATTTGGCAAAAGAAAATATTTTTCTGATAATTCTCCATTATCAATTTTGCAATTTTCAATTAAATCACAGCCTGCATTCAACCGCCAGTTCAGCCTGCTCATCCAGAACTTAAAAGAGCTTGAGCAAAAGAAATACAACATCTTTTTATTTGCCGATAATCCAAAGCAGCTAGAAAGATTGCACAGCATTTTTGCTGATCTAAATGCACAGATTCAATTCACGCCGATACCAACTTCTATTCA
>JALYYX010000187.1 GCA_030946075.1 Bacteroidota bacterium
ACACATCATGGAAGAATTTTGGTATTGAATAATGAATGTGCCAAAGAGAGTACGGGGCATGGATCACCATTGCCATTACTTGTTCACGGCGGCCCCGGCAGAGCCGGTGGTGGTGAGGAAATGGGTGGATTGCGGGGCGTAAAACATTACATGCAAAGAGTGGCCGTGCAGGGTTCGCCAACAATGCTTACAGCTATCACAAATGTTTATCATGCAAATGCAACCGGAAATATTTCTGATAAACATCCATTTAAAAAATATTTTGAAGACCTGAAAATTGGTGATCAATTGATCACAGAAAAAAGAAAAATAACAAGCGAGGATATTGATAAGTTTGCGGAATTGAGTGGCGATCATTTTTATGCTCATATAAAAACTACTGACTTTGCAGATACCATGTTTGATAAACAAGTGGCTCACGGATATTTTATAATGAGTGTTGCCGCAGGATTATTTGTTGATAGTTATAAAAAAAATCCTGTCCTTTTAAATTATGGAATTGATGAACTACGTTTTACCAAACCTGTTTATCCGGGTGCTGAAATTTTTATCCGTTTTACATGCAAAGAAAAAATTGAACAGGAGTTAAAAGAAAGAAATCCGGATATTGCTTTTGTGAAAGGAAGTGATATACCGAAAGGAATTGTAAAATGGTATGTGGAAATTTTGGATGAAACGGAAGAACCGATTGTTGGCGTGGCTACTATATTAACAATGGTAGCTAAGAGAACAATGAGGTAAAAGAGTAAAAGAGAAGATGGTGGCTAAGAGAACAATGAGGTAAAAGAGTAAAAGAGAAGATGGTAGCTAAGAGATAAAAGAGTAAAAGAGAAGATGGTAGCTAAGAGAAGTAAGAGATAAAAGAGTAAAAGAGATTATGTGTAATTTTTAAATGACATTTCAAAAAAAAATAACGATCTAAATAATAAAATTCTCTTTATCTTCTTTAGGACTTTTATCTCTTAGCAAAATGGAAGCAAATAATATAACCGGGTTAATTGTTGATTGCTGCATTAAAATTCATACAACGATAGGTCCCGGTTGTTATGAAAGAGTTTATGAAGAGCTATTATATTATGAACTGAACAAAATAAATTTAGATGTAAAAAGGCAGATAACTATGCCCATCAGTTATGAAGTATTCCAAATTAATGATGCTTATAAACTGGATTTATTAATAGAAAACAAAGTGATAATCGAAATAAAATCAGTGGAACATGTCCTGCCTGTTCACTTTAAACAATTAAATACGTATTTAAAACTAATGAACCTAAAACATGGAATGCTGCTTAATTTTAAAGTTGGCTTAATGAAAGATGGCATCCATAGAGTTTTTAATAATTTTGGAAATGAATAAACTTCTCTTTATCTCATTTAACTCTTAGCCAAATGGAAGCATATGTAACTTCTCACAACGAGCACGGGATAACAACTATTGAATTTTTTCATCCTCAGAGCAATTCTTTGCCGGCAAAAATTTTAGAAGAGCTTGCAAGAGAAATACATTCAGCCGGAAATGATGATGATACAAAAGTTATCATCCTTCGCAGTGCAGGCAGCGGTCCATTTTGTGCAGGCGCAAGCTTTGATGAACTCAGTTCCCTAAAAAAGGAAACAGAGGGATTAAATTTTTTTAGTGGTTTTGCCAACGTTATTAATGCGATGCGTAAATGCAAAAAAATTATTATCGGAAGAATCCATGGCAAATGTGTTGGAGGCGGTGTAGGACTTGCCGCTTCTGTTGATTATGCAATTGCTATAGATAAAGCTGAAATAAAATTGAGTGAACTGGCAATGGGAATTGGCCCCTTTGTTGTAGGCCCTGCAATAGAAAGAAAGATAGGAATATCAGCATTTAGCCAGCTTGCTATTGATGCGTTGCTTTGGCGTAACGCAGAATGGGCAAAGCATAAAGGGTTGTTTGCAGAAGTACATAGTTCTATTGAAAACATGGATGAATCGATTTATCGCCTTGCCAATTCATTGGCACATTCAAATCCCCATTCCATGGCAGAGATGAAAAAAATATTCTGGAAAGGAACTGAACATTGGGATGGGTTATTAAAAGAAAGAGCGGCAATCAGCGGAAGATTAGTGTTGAGTGAGCATACAAAAAATGCAATTGCTAAGTTTAAAATCAGGAATTAACCTACAAGTTATTATACTGGTAAAGATTATCTAATGCAGTGCCGGCGGGCATTTCAAAAATAGGATCAATTATTCCATCTCTTAAGTCATACACCCACCCATGAAGATCGGGGCAATTAGTTTGCTTCCAGGATTTTTGTATAATAGAAGTTTTTGCAAGGTTCATCACCTGTTCCTTCACATTTAATTCAGTGAGTAACTTTATTTTTTCTTCGTGTGTTGATAGCGCATCTATTTCATCCCTATGCAGGCGGTACACATTTTTAATATTCCAAAGCCACTTATCTATTAATCCCAAGCTCTGGTTATTCATAGCAGCAATTATTCCCCCGCAATTATAATGTCCGCAAACAATTACATGTTTTACTTTTAAAATTTCCACAGCATATTGAAGCACACTAAGCAAGTTAAGGTCGGTGTGTACAACAAGGTTTGCAACATTTCTATGAACAAAAATTTCTCCCGGCTCGGTTGCAGTGATTCTATCAGCAGGCACACGGCTATCGCTGCAGCCGATCCACAAAATTTCCGGTGATTGAATTTCACTCAGCCTTTTAAAATAATCTGGATTATTTTTTAATTGTTGTGCTGCCCATGTTTTATTGTCCTGTAAAATTTTTTCAAAAGGCTTCATTGTAATTTAATTAAGTTTTCTAAAAATAATATATGTTACTGATTTGGCAGAGTTAATTGTAATGAAACTATTTTTGATGCAATCATTCTTATGAGCTTATCAGAAATATTGCAGGAGTTTATTGCAGGGATGAAAGAAACTACATGGCTTGAATACTTAGCTGTGTTCTTTGGTGTTGCCAGTGTTTGGTATAGCCGCAAAGAAAATATTTTAGTGTATCCCGTAGGGTTGATAAATACAATCATTTACATCTACATTAGTTTTAAAGGGAGTTTATTGGGCGAAGCCGGCGTAAATCTTTACTACACCATCATGAGTATTTATGGGTGGATTTTATGGACAAAAAAAGACAGGCAACAACATCATGTTGTAATTATTACCTGGAGCAACAAAAGAGAATGGATAAATGAATTACTTTTTTTTGCAGTATTTTATATTGCAATATTTTTTTCTCTTACTTATTTAAAAACCAATTTTGCCCCGGGCGCCATTCCCTGGGCTGATGCATTTGCAAGTGCAACCGCATTTACAGGTATGTGGCTTATGGCTAAGAAAAAAGTTGAAAGCTGGTATTGGTGGATAGCAACAAACATTGCATCTATCCCCTTATATTTTGTAAAGCATTATGTTTTTACCAGTGTTTATTATGTTGTATTACTTGTTATGGCCGTGTGGGGATTGTTTGAATGGATTAAGAGAGCAAATCTTGAATTAAATAAAAAGTTTGATGGGTGAATTAAAAAAAATTGTTGTAATTGGCCCGGAGTCAACAGGCAAAAGCACTTTGTGTGTGCAGCTTGCTGAACATTACCAAACATTATGGTGCGCTGAATATGCAAGAGAATATTTAGAAAGTAAGGGTAAAGATTATTCTTATGATGATCTTCTAATAATAGCAAAAGGACAAATTGATTCAGAAGAAAAAACGCTGTCGAAAGCCGACTGTCGGCAGTCGGCGGTTTTTATTGACACTGACATGCAGGTAATGAAAGTTTGGTGTGAGTTTGCTTTTGGTAAATGTCATAGCTGGATATTGAACCAAATAGCAGTAAGAAAATATGATCTCTATCTTCTCTGCAATGTTGATCTGCCATGGGTAAAAGATGAACTAAGAGAATACCCTGATGCGGCAACAAGAAATAAATTATATCATTTTTATAAAGATGCAATGGTTAATCAACCGGTTCAATGGATTGATATTAGTGGCAATTATGAAGAAAGATTACAAATGGCTATTAATGCAATTGATAAATTAAAAGATTAATGGATCAATTCCTGAATATCAGGATCGCCTTCCAAATGATTCATTTGTTGTAATATCCATGGGTATCGTGATGCAACATGCGCTGACAAAGGCTTCACGGTATATCCTTTGGGGTTTGGTAAACATGCAGCAATCATTGCAGCTTCGGTTCTGGATAAATTTTTCGAAGATTTATTAAAATATTTATGGGATGCGGCTTCCACTCCAAAAACCCCTTCGCCCATTTCAGCAACGTTTAAATACATTTCTAAAATTCTTTTTTTACTCCATAAATGTTCAATCATAAAAGTAAAATACACTTCAAGCACTTTTCTAAAATAGCCGCCATGCTGCCAGAGAAAAACATTCTTTGCAACCTGCTGGCTTATAGTGCTTGCACCTCTGAGAGATTTACTTTTTTTATTATGCTTTCTGGCTTTTTCAATGCTTTTAAAATCAAAACCGTTATGGTCAGGGAAGAGCTGATCTTCTGACGCCATCACTGCAAGCTTAACATTGGGGCTTATTTCATTAAGCCTTATATAATTTCTTTTTAATCCACTGCCTGATAAAAGACTATTTATTTGGGTAATAGTTATTGGTGGATTAATCCATTTACAGAATAAAATATAAAAGATAGAAAACAGAAATCCGCAGAGGATGATCTTTTTTAGATTACGCCATATTTTTAGAAGGAAACTTCTTTTTTTCTTTGATGATTTGTTTGGCAAAGAATAAATATTTATTGTTTCACTCTTATATATTGCAGCCAATATTTTCCCCCAATCTTATAAACTCCATTTCCTGATCTTAATAATAAATATCCAATACCCGTTAATGCGGCACCGGCTACAACCAGTGATGGGCTTGCATGATATTGTGTTCCGGGTTTTGTAAAGATCCATGTACCGAGACCAATTGCAGTTATTAAAACACCTCCGCCAAAAAGGCTGCTGCCGCTTGCTGCCCAGTTAAATCCCTTTCGTTTTTCATTTTCTATGGCCCGAATTTCTTTATAACCAAATTGAAGACGATAAGTTGAAATTGTATCTGTAACAAACACTCCTAAGCCTGTGGGAACCTGGCGTATATCATATTGCAAAAGAAAGATAGAATCTTTTCTAATTGCATTTATTTTCCCTGAGTAATAACCTCTTTCAGTTTTAAAAAAGATTGATGATCCTGCAAAAAAACTTTTTAGTGTTCGATTATTTTTTTTCAGAACAATAAAGTCAGAAGGTTGTGATAAAGATTTAGATGAAATATAAAGAAAGATAAAAAACAGAGAAACAATTTTCATTTTCAGGAATGTTTCTTCATAAAAAAAACTACCCCAACAAATAATACAGTACCAAAACATAACAATATAAATCCTGAAATACGATTGATAACTTTAATATTATGTACGGTTAGCTTTGAGCGAAGCAAACCTGCCAGGGTAACCTTACCAACATCAGCGCTCATATTTACTATAAGGCATGTGGCAAAAATTATGATGCGTTCTTTTATGGTATGCGTAACGGCAATAGCGGTAACAGAAGTTAGCCAAAATGCTATTACGCCGGGGTTTAATGTATTTACCAAAAAGCCTTGCAGCGCAAGTTTTGCATGGTCACTGCCCTGTAACGGAGGTAAATTAAGATCCTGAGGATGAGCAGCAACCTTTTTAAAAAAGAGGTAAAAAATACCCATACTTATTAGGAGAATACTTCCTATAATGCCGATAGGTTTTTTAAAATCAAGAAGAGCAGTAACAAATTCTGAAAAAATATTACTTAGTAATACTAACACCACGTCGCTTGCCCATACTCCTGCAACAAAACTAAAGCCACCTTCTTTACCATTATTGATGCTTTGTTTTATGATCGTAAATATAACAGGCCCTACAGATATTACAAGCAAAAGTCCCATCACAAATCCTTTAAGTATCGCCTGTATTATTTCAGCCATTGATTTTTTTTAAATTAGAAAACGCTGTTCAAAACTAATTTTAAAAATTAAATATTGTGCATAACCCTGCGATAGGAAAATTATTTAACCTGAATTCCTTTCAAATACTTTTGCCAATCATCAAGCATCTTACCATTTAAAACTCTTGGAAATTTATGTTGCCCGCCAATTTTACCTTTCATCTTCATAAAATTCATAAAAATTTGTTCACTTAATACATCAACAAAAACTTCTTTTAATGCATGCTTGCGCTCTACCTCATAATCATCATTTAATTCTTTTAATTTATCATCAATCCTAAATTTTAATTCTTCACTATTCACCTTATCGTCCGTTGCAATAAACCAGTGATGAGCAAAATGATTTTCGAACGGAATACCGGCAACGGTAAATTCAGGAATTGAAATATTTAATTCTTCACTCACCAATTCAATGGCTTTATTCATATTATCAACACTAAGGTGTTCGCCAACCATACTTAAAAAGTGTTTGGTTCTCCCGGTAATAATTATCTCGTTTTTATCAATATCAACAAAGCGCACTGTATCGCCGATTAAATATCTCCAGGCGCCTGCATTGGTACTTATCAAAATTGCATAATCTTTTCCTTCCTCCACTTCATGTATCATTAAAGCTTCAGGATTATTAGCCATGTTGCCTTCACTGTCAAAATTTTTATCATCAAAAGGAACAAATTCAAAAAAGATATTATTGTTTAATACCAGCTTTAATCCTTTAGCATCCTGCCGGTTTTGATAAGCCAGAAATCCTTCACTGGCAAGGTATGTTTCAATGTATGTTATAGGCTTGCCAAGCAATTTTTTAAATCCTCTTTTATAAGGTTCCATTGCAACGCCTCCATGAACATAAAAAGCAAGATTGGGCCATATTTCGTGAATATTTTTTAATTCATACCGCTCAATAACTTTTTCCATACACAATTGTACCCATGCCGGTACGCCAACAACAAAAGCAATATCCCAGGTTGGCGCTTTCTCAACAATCTCATCCAGTTTTTTTGTCCAGTCTTTTTCTCTTGCAATTTTTTTACCCGGCTTGTATAAACTTTGAAACCAGAATGGAAGATTTTTTGCCTGAATTCCGCTAAGGTCTCCGGCAAAATATGTTGCACTTTTTTGTAGTTGTGTACTTCCGCCTAATAGTAACCAGCCCTTACTTACAGAAACTCTTTTAGGTACGTTTGTATAAGTTGTAAGGGTTAATAAATGACGTATGCTGGTAATGTTATTGGAGCGAATAAGATCTTTCGTAATTGGAATATATTTACTGGCAGCCTCACTTGTGCCGCTGCTAAGGGCAAACAATTTTATAATGCCAGGCCAGCAAACATCAGGTTTGCCATTTAATGTTTTATACCACCATTTTTTATAAATTTTACTGTAATCATATGTGGGTACCAATTTCTGGAAATTTTTTCCTGCATGGCGGCTTAGCAATATTTCATCAAATTTATATTCCTGCCCAAATTCTGTAAATCTTGCTTTGCGCAATAATTTTTTAAGCACCTTTAATTGCTGACGTATGGGAGAACTTACTGGGATATTAAGAGCACGGGCAATGGATTTAGGAAGCTTGATATCAATCAGCGCCATTAAAAGTAAGATTGGTTAAGGACAACAAATTTACTGAATAGTTAAGCCAACTTCATCAATAATTTATAAAAAGGAAATACAATTTTTATTAAAGTAATGCCTGTCAATCATCATATTCATCTGAACCAAGTACCCAGATAAATGATTGGAGGTCTATAAAATCCTTTGGGTTTAAATCTGCATTATCATTACGAATCTGTTCTGCAAAATCAAGGAGGCTTTTATAAGTTTCCCAATTGGGTTTTGAGTGATAAGGAAAATCATAATTGTATTTTTTAGCAGCAACTTTTGTAACCTGTGGTTTTAAAAAAATATTCTCAGCAGGGTTAGCAATAAATCCAAACACTGTTTGTAATGGCCAGGTTCTTACCCTTGTTTGTTTTCTTGGTAATGAATCCAATATGTCCGCAAAATTTTCAAATCGTTTTTTAAACGAATTTTTACCGTAAACATATTCATACAATCCTTCTGAAAATGCTTTTGCACCTTCGTCGGATTTTATCGCATCCCGGAGAGCCATTTTCTCAAACGAAAAAAGAAGATTTGTTTTTGTTTCTATGCGAACAGCTCTTAATGCTATTTCTGAATATTTTTTTACAGAAAGAAGCCTTTCAAATTCTTCTTTATTCAAATCTCTTTGCCAGGCAAGGTGAGCTTCCCATTTATATCCACGTTCCCAGCTATAATATTTTGCATCTGTAAATCCCTTTGGGAAATAATAAAGAAATTTTTTACGGCAGATATTTCTTTCTTTAATTAGTGCGGTATTTTTCATAAAAAAATGTTTACAACAATCTTTCCAAAAAAAATTAGAAGAGTTGGCTCTGGTTTTGCTCTTAAAATTTAATTAGGTTTGTACACTTACATTAATCACACAAAAAAATATTTATATGAAGAAGATATTAGTTTCTGCAATTCTTTTTCTTGCTGTTTTTAAAGCAAGTGCAGATGAAGGAATGTGGCTGCCAATGTTGCTTGGCCAGCAGGTTTATGATGATATGGTAAAGCATGGATTAAAACTTACCAAAGAACAATTGTATAGCATTAACAAGCCAAGTATTAAAGATGCTATTATAATTTTTGGAGGCGGATGTACCGGGGAAATTGTAAGCAACCAGGGATTGATATTTACCAATCACCATTGCGGATACGGTGTCATAGCGGGTTCCAGCACTATGGAGCACAATTACCTGCGTGACGGTTTTTATGCTTATACAAAAAACGATGAAATTAAATCATCTATCACGGTTCAATTTCTTGATAAAATTGTGGATGTAACAAACGAGGTAGAATCAGGTTTGAAAGGATTAGCATGGGCAGACAGGGTTAAAAAGACATCCGAAGTTTATAAAGCAATTACCGATAAAGTTGCCGATTCAACTAATGGATTAGCGGGCAGAGTTTACAGCATGTTTAAAGGCAATCAATACATCATGTATGTTTATAAAACATATAAAGATGTTCGCCTTGTTGGCGCACCGCCGGAAGATTTTGGAAAGTTTGGCGGCGATACTGATAACTGGGAGTGGCCACGCCACACCTGCGATTATTCCATATTCAGAGTTTACACTTCTAAAGATGGAAAGCCCGCAAGCTATAGTGCAGATAATATTCCACTAAAACCGAAATGGTTTTTGCCTGTTTCTTTAAAAGGGTATAAAGATGGGGATTATGCAATGATTTATGGATACCCGGGAGGTACAAACCGTTATGAAACTTCCTACGGAATTAAGTTAAAAAATGAAGTAGAAAACCCTTCGCTCGTTCGCCTGCGTGATGCAAGATTAAAATACATGTATGCTGAAATGATAAAAGATCCTGCAGTAAAATTAAAGCTTGCTTCCAGTTATGCAGGCATTGCCAATTATTGGAAATTTTATGAAGGAGAAACAAAGCAACTGGAAAAATATCATACTTACGAGGCAAAGCAAAAAGCAGAACAGAATTTTTTAAAATGGGCTGCCAATAAACAGGATTACCAAAATATTTTCTCTGAATATTCAAAAAATTATGAAGCCTGGACGCCCTATGCAAAGCACCGACAATATTTACTGGAGGGAGTATTAGGCTCCCCTTTAGTAGCTTTCGCATCATCTTTACAGCAGGTAGAAAATGCTATTAATAAAAAAGGTGGAACTAAAGCAGATATTAAAAACGCTGCAACAGCAGCAGATGCGGCAAGAAAAAATTTCTTAGAAGCAGAAGACAGGGTGAGTGATGAAAAAATTCTTGCAACTACCGCTATGATGTTTTATAATGATATTGATAAGCAACAACATCCTTCAGCAATTTATAAAGATATTAAAAGAGAATATGGAGATCTTAATGATGAAGCAACTTTCAGGGCTTGGGCCAAGAGTGTATTTGCTAATACTATGATATTAAATAATGATAAATGGCACGAATTTATGGAGAACCCAACAACAGAAGCCTTACAAAGCGATCCGGCTTATTCGTATGCATCCGCTTTTGTAAAAAATTATAATGATAAATATGCAAAATATTATTCTGACTTTGTAAGTAAAAATAATGAGCTTGGAAGAATGTATATGAAAGGCATTATGGAGATGAATCCTGCTGCAGTTAAAAAAATGTATCCTGACGCAAACTTTAGTATGAGGGTGAGTTATGGTAGTGTAAAAAGTTACAACCCACGTGATGCTGTGCATTATGATTATGCAACTACATCAAAAGGTGTTTTAGAAAAATACATTCCCGGAGATTATGAATTTGATCTGCCGCAAAGAGCTGTTGATATGCTAAGGAAAAGAGACTTTGGGCAGTACATGGATAAATCGAAAAATGACCTGGTAACATGCTTTATTACTACAAATGATATTACAGGTGGCAATTCCGGGTCACCTGTTATGGATGGCAGCGGAAACCTTATAGGGCTTGCCTTTGATGGAAATTACGAAGCCCTTAGCCACAAAATTGCATTTGATAAAGATTTAAACAGAACCATTAATGTTGATGTTCGCTATGTGCTTTGGTGCATTGATAAATTGGGCGGCGCAAAAAATATAATAAATGAATTGAAATTGGTGAGATAAAAAAGTTGGCAGTTGTTAGTTGACAGTTGTCAGTAAGCCCTTTGCAATTGCAGAGGGTTTTTTGTAAACTAAACTCATAGCTTTGTATCACAAAATTTTATATGGATAAAATAAACAGAATTGCTTTGTTGGTTGATGGTGATAATGCACAACCTCGTTTGCTTAATCTTGTTTTGGAAGAAGCATCTAAATATGGGAAGGTTACCATACGCCGTGTGTATGGCGACTGGACAACTCCGCACATGAACTCATGGAAAAGTCAATTAAATGAAATGGCATTTAATCCTATTCAAAAATTTTCTTACACTGCAGGTAAAAATTCTACTGACAGTGCATTGATAATTGATGCCATGGATATTTTGCATGATAATTTGGTAGACGGATTTTGTATAGTAAGCAGCGACAGTGATTATACCGGCCTTGCAAAACGCATACGTGAAGATGGAATTTTTGTTATGGGAATCGGTGAGAAAAAAACCCCAAATGCTTTTGTAAAATCGTGTGAAATTTTTACTCATGTTGAAAACCTGGAACCAAAAGTTGAGCAGGAAGAAAAAAAAGTTATTCATAAAAAAGAAAAGGTTGCCATTGATACAAGGCTTATTAATAAAGCATTTGACATGAGTGCCAATGAAAGCAACGAAGTGTATGTTTCAACAATGGGTTTGGCTTTAAGAAAATTAGATCCCAGTTTTGATGCAAGAACGTATGGCTTTAAAACCCTTACTCAATTATTCAGCAAGCTCAGAGATTTTGTTGTGGTGGACAATATTGTAAACGGATTGAATAATCCATTGATAAAAAGAAAGGGCTAAGAGTTACTAAGAGAAGAAAGAGAGAAAAAGAAGTAAAAAGAAAGGGCTAAGAGTTACTAAGAAAAGAAAGAGAGAAAAA
>JALYYX010000114.1 GCA_030946075.1 Bacteroidota bacterium
ACATCATGGTTAAAAATAAAGAGGTTTATTTTATAGATTACCAGGGGGGAATGCATGGCGCTTTGCAATATGACGTTGCTTCTTTGTTATGGCAGGCAAAAGCCGAATTACCTGATGACTGGAAAACAGCTCTGCTTGTATATTACATGGATTGCGTTGAAGAAATTTTGGGAGAATCAATTGACAGAATTCGGTTTGTAAGCCAATACAACGGGTATGTTTTAATAAGGCTTTTACAGGTTTTAGGTGCGTATGGTTTTAGGGGCTTGTTTGAAAGGAAGGCGCATTTCCTTACAAGTATTCCTCTGGCTTTAAAAAATATGAGGTGGTTTTTGGAAAATAAAAAAACAGGAATTGTTCTTCCTGAATTTGAGCGTGTGCTTGCCTTAATGTCAGAAGATGAAATTATTCATCGCTTTCAGCCGGTGCAGGCAGATGCATCAACGCCATTGGTAGTAAAGGTTAATAGTTTTTCTTATAAAAAAAATGGCATACCAAAAGATGAAACACCGAATGGCGGCGGCTTTGTATTTGATTGCAGAGGCATTTTAAATCCGGGCAGGTTTGAGGAATTTAAGCAACTCAACGGCAGGAATAAAATTGTAAAAGATTTTTTAGAGCAGGAAACACAGATGCCTGAATTTTTAAATAATGTTTACAATCTTGTTGATATTTCTGTAGAGGATTATATAAAGCGTGGATTCAGTTCATTAAT
This sequence comes from Bacteroidota bacterium, assembly GCA_030946075.1. Classification (GTDB taxonomy): domain Bacteria; phylum Bacteroidota; class Bacteroidia; order Chitinophagales; family Chitinophagaceae; genus Ginsengibacter. The sequence goes on from JALYYX010000114.1 coordinate 716, forward strand.
GGTAAGTTTTGGTTGTACAGGCGGTTGTCATCGGAGTGTGTATGCTGCCGATGCAGTTGTTCGTCACCTTCGAAATAAATTTGGCGTTAAGGTTGAGTTGAATCATATTGAGCAAAACATACAGGAGCTAAATCCTAAAATTAACGGCTGATGAAAGCAATGATTCTGGCGGCCGGGTTAGGTACACGATTAAAACCCTTTACTGACAAGTATCCCAAGGCACTCGCCATAGTAAATGGCAAATCATTATTGCAAAGAAATATAGAATATCTATCATCATTTGGTATAAAAGATGTAATTGTAAATGTGCATCATTTTGCCCGGCAAATTAAGGATGTAATAGAAAAGAATAATGGTTTTGGAAGTAATATTACTATCTCTGATGAAAGTGATGAAGTTTTGGAAACAGGTGGAGGGTTGATGAAGGCTAAACATTTTTTTAGCCAAAAGGAATCATTTATATTGATGAATGTTGATGTTCTCACCAATATGAATTTGCGCATAATGATCAAACAGCATAATTCATTAAAGCCATTGGCAACGCTTGCTGTAACCGGCCGAAAAACCACACGCTATTTTCTTTTTGATGATGTAGGAAACTTATGTGGCTGGAAAAATAAAAAAACAGGAGAGCAAAAGATAAGTAAAGAATCAAAAAAATATTTTGAAAAAGCATTCAGCGGCATTCATATTATTTCTCCTGAAATTTTTTCTTTAATAAAGCGTAAGGGAAAGTTTTCAATGGTAGATGTTTATCTTGATCTTGCTAAAAGCCATACCATTACTGCATTTGATCATAGTACTTCTAAATTTATAGATGTAGGTAAACCTGAAAGTATTAAAATTGCCGGAGAGATATTTCCGTGATAGTTATTTTTTCATATCAAACAATTCACTTTTAGCAACTACTTTCACCTTCATTCCATTCTTTAAAGTTTTGCTTACTACGTCATAGGGGCCGGTAATTATTTCATCGCCTTCATTTACGCCATTTAAAATTTCTATATAGTTAATGTCCTGAATATCCGTTTTTACTTTCACTTTATTTACACTTCCATCTTTTTGTAAAATGAAAACAACTTCTTCCAGATCATCAATGTTATAATTTTTTTTTCCTTCAAGTTTTACATCGTTACCATTTATTGAATTATAATTTTTTAATGAGGTAGTATCATTTTTATCTCTTGTAGTAACAGCGTTAATAGGTACCGATAACCTGTTCTCATGTATTTTGGTTTGAATATCGGCACTGGCACTCATTCCTGGCCGAAAAGGCGAAATGCTTTTATTTGAGTCTAACAGATCCTGATAAGAACTTTGGAGCAAACTTATGTGAACTTTATAACTCGTAACATCATTGCCCGGCATGTTTGCAGCAGCAGCGGAACTATTATTGCTACTGGCAATTTGTGTAACAATACCTATAAATTTTCTGTTGTTGTAGGCATCTACTTCCACAAGTGCACTATCTCCAAGCCGGACTTTCGGAATATCATTCTCTGCAACATCAACTCTAACTTCAATTTTACTAAGGTCTGCAATACGCATCATTTCTGTGCCAGCCATCATGGAGCTTCCTACAACTCTTTCCCCTTTTTTTACATTCATTAATATTACAGTTCCATTAATTGGAGAAACAATATTTCCGTTGCTTACATGCGCAAGTACCTGGCCTTTTTTTACGCTGTCGCCTTCATGAACACTCAGGTTCGTGATCTCTCCTGAAATATCCGGTGTGATTTTTATTTCTGTTTCGGGATAAATTTTTCCGGTTGCATTTACAGTTTCTACAATGGTTCGCTTAATCACTTTTTCTGTTGTCACCTTCACGGCATCGTCTTTGCCAATTATCCCGGTTTTTTTTAAGATCACCAATAAAATTATCAATCCAGCTAAAGAAAAAATTGTCCATTGTAAATTCTTGCTCATGTAATTATTTTATAAAGTTTTTATTCATAGGTTTCATGCAGTTGTGGGAATCTTTTGATGTTCAAGAAATTATTCTTTCCAATGTTTTATATGCTGTAATGCCTCCTCTTTAAATTTTTCAGATACTGTAGCAAAATTTACAATGTCAACTTTAAAAGGAATTACAGATTCATCTAATTTTCTTTTAAGATCAGATAACAATCCGGGATAGAAATTTTTACCTGGTATTATACCAATATCCATATCTGAAAAGCGATGATTTTCCTTTGTAACACGACTGCCAAATAAAAAAATTTTACAATCAGAATCTTTTAATTCTTTTAGTACTATTTTCTTCGCCAATGCTTCAAAATCTGTTTTAAAAGGTGTGCGGTTCAATGGCAGTACATGTATGTCTGATGGCTTTTGCATAATTATTTAATAAAGGATGTACTAATTCAAACATTTCAACTTTATAAACATGACTTAATAAATTTCTGCTGTCAATAGCATCAATTAAGGTAATATATGTTTCTTCGGTTATTGCTGTCTCTGCAAAAAATGCTTTAATAACATCTTTAGGGTATAATAAAAAAATTTCTCGTTTTAATTCAAAATATTTTTTAAGTGTTTTCCATAACAACTCAATAGTATATTCAAATTTTTGTAATTGCCCACTCTTAATAACATCGGATTCAAATTCTGAAAACTTTTTAAGATCGAGTTGTAATGATTGTTCAAATGATGAACTGGCTGTTAAGAGATCATTGAATAATAATGATAAGCGCTTACCATTTTGCATATTGCAAAATACTCATAGTTTATTATAAATAAAATAGAGAGATAAGTAAAATTTAAATCTTCTCCATTTCTTCATTCACAAAATCCATAAGCGTTTTAATATTCTCCGGAGAAAAATCAAATTGTAAACCTGCTACTTCATACAATTGTGGTAAGGTTTTAGTGCCGCCAAGAGAAAGTGCATTCATATAATTATCCAATGCTCCTTCAGGATTTTTTTTGTACTGCATCCACATACCAATTGCGCCGAGTTGGGCAATGCCATATTCAATATAATAAAATGGTACTTCAAATAAATGCAGTTGGCGTTGCCATGCATTCTCCCTGTACTTTTCAAGTCCGTTGTAGTTAATTACATCATCAGAAAATTCATTTAAAATATCTATCCATTTATTATTTCTTTCATCAACACTATGATCAGGTTTTTCATATATCCAATGTTGAAATTTATCAATGATAGCAATCCAGGGAAAAATAGTTATCACTCTTTCTAACTGATGTTCCTTTGCTCTTTTCAAATTTTCTTTATCATCAAAAAAAACTTCCCAATGATCCATGCTGAAAAGTTCCATTGCCATGCTGGCAACTTCTGCAATTTCCATTGGATAATCTTTAAATGCATTTAGTTCCAAATTATGGGTAAGAAAAGATTGAACAGCATGCCCACCCTCATGAACCATTGTAGTTACATCATGCATTTGGCCTGCTGCATTCATAAAAATAAACGGTGCGCCGCTTTCTGCAAGGGGACAGTTATATCCTCCGGGAGCCTTGCCCTTCCTGCTTTCCAGGTCGAGATGGTTTAATTTATTCATCTGTTGTAAACACTCTCCAAAAAAGGGAAGGAGCTGTGTAAAACATTTAATTGATTTATTTATCAACTCTTCAGGAGTTGTAAATGGTGTGAGTGGTTGTGTGTCTTCCGGTTCTGCTTCCACATCCCAGGGTTGCAGCTTATCAAGCTTTAATTTTTCTTTTTTCTTTTTATAAATTTTATTCACCAGCGGAATTACATGCTGACGTACTGCTTCCTGAAATTTGTAACAATCTTCTTTTGTATAATCAAACCTTCCCAGTTCTTTAAAACGATAATCACGATAATTTTTAAAGCCTGCGTTCAATGCTATCTGATGTCGTTTTTTTATTAATTCAGAATACAGATCATTCAATGCATCTTTATCCTGCAATCTTCTTTCATTTATTTTCCTGTAAACTTCTTCACGTAAATTCCTGTCGTGACTTTCTAAAAATTTGGCAGCCTGCTGCAAAGTATATTCTTCTCCATTCACTTCTATCATCATCTTACCACAAATAACCCCGTACTGCTGCTGCATTACAGCAAGTTCCGCCTGCAATTGAATATTTTTTTCTCTAAAAAGTTCTATATTCTTTTTTACCGAACGCAGGTATGTAAAATATTTTTCAGGCTCTAATTCCTTTGTATAAGGAGAAGTAATTAATTTTTTATTGAGTGCATCAGCATACGGCTGAATTTTTGGTTGTATCTCCATACAAAAAAAGTTAAAGGCATCTTCAAGGCTTTTATCTTCGGTGTTGCATGTCATGCGTATCTGCCGCCAGCTTACATCTTCATTTATTATAGCTTCCAGCTCGCTAATATCTTTCAACCATTTTTCAATTTCTTCTTTTGAGTTTATTTCTCTTTGTAAGAGTTCTTTAAAATATGGTTCTATAGTTTCCCATTTATCAACTATAAGTTGTTCAGGAACAAAGTGCCGTTTAATTTTTTTTATATCTGCAGATGCATTCATAATGGCGTCTCCCTAATGCCTATCTCCCGCCTAAAGAGAAGACTGACATGATTTATAATAAAATTTTACTTGCTGTTTTTAAGTGATTGTTCTTCCGGAACAGGAGTTTCATTTTTTATTTCTTCAATTATACTTCCTGTATTATTGCTCTCTTCTTCACTATTTTCTTTTTGTTTTATTTCTATATTATTTTCAGTTATAATGCCATACCATTTTATAATTTTTTTCATATCGCTGGCATATACTCTTTCAAAATCAAGATCAGGATATACTTTCCCGAAATAATTTTTTAATTGTTTACCATCAGCTTTTGCATCGGGTATTGGCTCAGTACTTTCTTTAATCGCTTTAAAAACTTCCGCTAAAACGGTATTGTCTTTAACAGTGAATATTTCGATGCTTTCAAGATGAGAAAAATTATGTACCCTGCTGCTAACAAATTTTGTACTCTTATCTTCCAGCGATCTAACTACTGCCCCATCTGCCTTTGAGGCTATTAATTCAAATAATCCACTTAAGCCTGTTACCGAAATTATTTTACTATAATCCATACAACATGTTTTAAAAATTGGCTGCAATTTAAACCACAAGTTTGTAAAACTATTTACAAATATTTAGTAGGGCAAAGTTTTTGTACGCAATTCGAAGGTTTTAATTAATGTCAGCGTCCAATGGGAGAACTAATTAAAAATGTTTTGTATGAAGATTTTGACACAGGGAATTATATTTTTTTTATTTTCTATTAATACGATTCAAGCACAAACAGTTAAAGGAATTTTAAGAGATGAGAGTGATAAAACACCTTTAAGCGGTGCAACAATAAACCTTGTTAACAAACCTGATTCTTTACATGCAGATTCTTCTGTAGCATACACTACTATTACGGATAAAAATGGTGCATTTATTTTTGAAAATGTTGTACCGAAAATATACTTCCTTTCTTTTTCATCTGTTGGATACGGGCAATACCGAATGACTGTTTCTGTAAAAGACAGTACCACTACTAATCTTACAATAATTCCTGTTTCTAAAACAGCAAAAACTTTAAATGAAATAACTATATTGAGTGCCCCTCCGGCGGTAAAACAAAAAACCGATACTATTGAACTTTCTGCAAGTGCCTATAAAGTAAACCCGGATGCAAATGTAGAAGACCTTATAAAAAAGATGCCGGGTATTACGGTTGATAAAGCAGGAACTGTAACAGCACAGGGCGAGCAGGTAAAAAAAGTTACTGTGGACGGAAGAGATTTTTTTGGAGACGATGCTACAGCAGCGCTGCGTAATCTGCCTGCTGAAATAATTGAGAAAATTCAAATATTCGATAAACTGAGTGACCAGGCAGCCTTTACCGGTTTTGATGATGGTAATTCTCAAAAAGCAATTAATGTAGTAACCAAAGCAAATATGCGTAATGGGCAGTTTGGAAGAATGTATGCAGGCTATGGAACTGATGCCCGCTATTCTGCCGGAGGGAATGTAAGTTTCTTTAAAGAAAATCGTCGCATTTCATTGGTAGGGCTTGCCAATAATATTAACCTTCAAAATTTTTCCACACAGGATCTGTTAGGGGTAACAAGCAGTGGTGGCGGCAATCGTGGCGGCGGCGGCAACTTTGGTGGAGGCCAGCAGGGTGGAAACCGGGGAGGGCAGCAACAAGGAGGTAACCGCGGTGGCGGTGGTAATTTTGGAGGTGGACAGGGAAATTTTTTAGTAGGCCAGCAAAACGGAATAAGTAAAACAAATGCCATAGGCGTTAATTATTCTGACCAATGGGGCAAAAAACTTACAGTAAGCGGAAGTTATTTTTTTAATAACAGTAATAATGGTAATAGCCAAATTACTAATCGTCAAACTAAATTATCTGCTGATACAACTTTATTTTATAAAGAAAATAGTCTTTCAAAAAGTACAAATTATAATAACAGAATTAATCTTCGATTGGAATATAAACTTGATTCATTTAATTCTTTAATAATTAGTCCAAGTATTAATTTTCAAAAAAATAACAGCACAAATAATTATTCGGCAATCAACTCTTACAATAATAGCAGTCCCACAAGCAGTTCAGAGAATATAACCACTGCATTAACTTCAGGGTATAATATCAATAATAATATTTTGTTCCGTCACTCTTTTAGAAAAAGAGGAAGAACCATTTCCTTTGGATTTAATACAAGTATTAATGACAGAACCGGGGATACATACCTGCAGGCGGTTAATAAGTCTTTCGGTAATAATTCATTATTAATAAAAAGTGATTCTATCCAACAATTTTCAAATAATCTAAATCATGGATATACTTTAGCCCCAAATATTGCCTACACTGAGCCGGTGGGTAAAAAAGGTCAATTGCAGTTCAATTATAATCCTTCGTATACAAAAAATACTGCTGATCAGGAGACTTTTAAATATGATTATGCAGGTAAAAAATATTCAGTATTCGATCCTACTCTTTCAAATAAATTTAATAATACATACAGTACCCAAAATGGCGGTATTACTTACAGGGTGGGTGATAGGGACAATCAGTTTTCCGTAGGCACAAGTTATCAGCATTCAAAATTATCAAGCTATCAGGTATTCCCCCAGGCGGCTACGATTAATAAAACCTTTAGTAATATTTTGCCCAATCTCCAATTGCGCAGAAAACTTTCTGCAAAAAGCAGCTTAAATATATTTTACAGATCATCGGTAAATGCGCCTTCTATAAGTCAACTGCAAAATGTAATAAATTTAAATAACCCGCTTTCGCAAAGCACTGGCAATCCTTATCTGAAACAGCAGTATACAAATCAGTTGGTAACCCGCTATACTTTTACAAATACTTTAAAAGGCCAAAGCTTTTTTGCTAATTTATTTTTACAGCAGGTAAATGATTACATAGCCAGTGCTTCTTTTATCGCTTCAAGAGATTCTGTATTAACCCTAACTGATACTTTAAAAAGAGGATCTCAAATTACCAAGCCGGTAAATCTTGATGGATATGTTAGCCTTCGTTCATTCCTTACTTACGGTATGCCTTTAAAATTTATTAAATCTACAATTAATGCCAATGCAGGATTTTCATACAGCAAAACTCCGGGAGTGGTTAACAGATTAACCTCTATAACACATAATTACACTTATAGTGTTGGTGTTGTTATTGCCAGTAATATAAGTGAGTATGTGGATTTTAATCTTTCTTACAATGCTAATATTAACCAGATAACTGAAAGGCCGCTGAATAATTATTTTAATTCAACGGCAGGTGCACAGGTTAATCTTTTAAATAAAGCAGGATGGTTCTTGCAAAATGATTTGAATAATCAATTGTATAATTATAAAGATACTTCTACAAAAAACCAGAGCTTTTGGCTGTGGAACGTTAGCCTTGGAAAAAAATTCCTGAAAAATCAAAATGGGGAATTAAAACTTTCTGTTTTTGATCTTTTAAAGCAAAACAAAAGTATTACCAGAACTGTTAATGGACCTGTAACTGAAGACATACAAAGCCAGGTATTGCAACGTTATTTTATGCTTACATTTACTTATAAGCTAAAAAATTTTGGAACTGCGGCATCCAGGGCATTTAATAACAGGCAAAGAGATGAGCGGGAACGGGACCACTTTTAAATAGTTAACTACATTTGCTGTTTATATTTTATTCCCCGGTTAACAAATGATGATTATAGAAGTTACTGATAAAAAAACAGCGAAAGATTTTATTAGTCTCCCCCGTAATCTGTATAAAAATGATCCTAATTTTATTTCTCCATTAGATAAAGATATAGAGGCAATCTTTAATCCCAAACTCAATCACTTTCACTCACATGGTATTTGCAAACGCTGGATAATAAAGGATTCCGACGGGAATGTTACAGGCAGGGTTGCGGCTTTTATTAATTTTGAAAAAAATAAAAATTCCGATTATATTATAGGCGGTATAGGTTTTTTTGAAAGTATTGATGATGAAAAAACTGCGTTTATTTTATTTGATGCTGCAAAAGAATGGCTTAAGCAAAACAATGCAAAGGCAATGGATGGGCCTGTAAATTTTGGCGAAAATGATAAATACTGGGGCTTACTTGTTGATGGTTTTGTTCCGCCGAGTATGGGCATGAATTACAATCCGCCTTTCTATAAAAAATTTTTTGAAAAATATGGGTTTGAAAAAATGTATGATCAATACACCAATGTAATTCATGTTGGCAAACCATTTCCGGAAAGATTCTCAAAAATTGCAGACTGGATTGCAAATAAACCTGAATATAAATTTGTTCATTTTGAAAATAAAAAATTTGAAAAATTTGCCAAAGATTTTCAGGAAATATATAACGATGGCTGGAGTGATTTTGAAAATTTTACTCCTATTCAATTTGATACATTGCGTGAATCATTCAGAGAAATGAAACCAATTGTTGATGAAAAAATAATTTGGTTTGCCTATCACAATAATGAGCCAATCGCTTTTATACTTGCATTGCCCGATATTAATGTTTTATTAAGATCATTTAATGGCAAATTAAATTTATGGAATAAGCTCAGGTTTTTTTTGAAGTTAAAAACAACAACCATTCATCGTATTCGCTTTATTGTAATGGGCTGCAAAAAGAAATATCAAAATAAGGGAATAGAAAGTGGAATGATAAAAAAATTACAGGAAGAAGTATTACCGAGAAATACTATTAAAGAGGCCGAACTGGCATGGGTAGGGGATTTCAATAAAAAAATGATCGCTATTCATGAAGCTACAGGTGCTATTAGAGAGAAAGTGCATTGTACTTACCGTTACACTTTTAACTGAACCATGATTTACAGGATTAAGGGAGCTTTTCCTGAAAATAACATGCTTATTTTAATTACATATCCCATCGTTAAATATTTATCTTGCAACATTATTTTATTAAAGAAAAAAAATCCTATAATCTTTTAATCCATTAAATCATAGTATGAAATTAGTTTCTTATTTAAAAGATGAACAGGATCAGTTGGCTATTTTAGTAAACGGATTGTTGTATGATACTGATCTTATGCATCCTGATCTGCCGGTAAGCATGAGTATGTTTTTAAATTATTGGAACGATGTATATCCGCTCGCATTGGGAATTGACAGAACAATAAAGAATGGAAACATTTCACAACAACAGGGAATTCCTTTTGAATCTGTTGATATTTTGGCACCAATTCCACACCCAACTAGTGTCAGGGATGCTTATGCCTTTCGTCAGCATGTGGCAGCAGCAAGAAGAAATAGAAAAGTGGAAATGGTGAAAGAATTTGATCAATATCCGATTTTTTATTTCACTAATCATAACAGCATTCAGGGCCCGGGAGATGTTATTTGCATGCCCGATCATTTTGAAAAACTTGATTTTGAATTAGAGGCAGCAATTGTTATTTGTAAACCAGGCAAAAATATAAAAGCAGAAGAAGCAGATGAATACATTGGTGGATATATGGTGATGAATGATCTGAGTGCAAGACGTTTACAGATGGAAGAGATGTTATTGAATCTTGGACCTGCAAAAGGGAAAGATTTTTCTACAACAATAGGCCCAATGCTGGTTACACCAGATGAGCTTGAACAATTTAAAGTTGATTGCAAACCCGGGCATGTTGGTAATGCTTATAATTTATCAATGAAATGTTGGGTAAATAATGTTCAGGTTAGCGAAGGAAATTTGGCTGATATGGACTGGACATTTGCAGAAATTATTGAAAGAGCATCTTATGGCGTGCAATTATTTCCGGGAGATATTATTGGTAGCGGAACGGTAGGCACAGGATGTTTTCTCGAATTAAATGGCACAGGAAAATTAAATGATCCTGATTACAAAGAGCAATGGCTTAA
>JALYYX010000198.1 GCA_030946075.1 Bacteroidota bacterium
TTCTGCCGAATTTATTCACAACATCAGCAATTATTTCTTTTACTTTTTCATGATCATTTACATCAAGTAAATAACCAAAAGTTTTGCCCGGGATAATATTATTTATTTCTTGCAGCTGCTCTTCCCGTCTTACTGTTCCAATGATGGTATGCCCTTCTTTTGCAGCTTCAACTAATAAATCTTTTCCAAAGCCGGAAGACACGCCTGTAATGAAAATTATTTTACTCATCTACTTTTTTGTTTTTTTATTTATTCTTTTTTCAACAGTAACTTTTCTTTTCTTCCATCTTGCAATCGGCTCAGGATCATAAATTGCATTTCCTTTTTTATCAGTGAAACCAAAAGACCTGTTTAATTTTTTACTAATCTCTGCAATTTTTTTAGAACCACTTTTTTTTGATTTATATAACTCTGCAAATGCTTTTATCCCGGCATTTACTATTCTTAATTCCCTTTTGTAATCTTTGTTTTTACGGTAGATGATCATCAACCGGTCGTAAGCCTTTTCAGCCAAAGGATTTTTTTGCAGGGCCTCTTCATAATCTTTAATGGCAATAGAAATATCTTCTTTTTTCTCTGCATCAATTCCATCTACTATATTTTGTTTTATTGTAAATACTTTAGCCATACTTATAAAGGCTTGCAATAATACATAAGACCATTGTCGCCAAATACAAAATCTTTTCCATCTGCTTTGTAAACATTCATACTCCATGAATCATTTGCGGTTACTATATGCATTTTGGTTCCATTTAGTGTAACTGTGCATGGCTGCGTTTGTAATTTTTCTGTGAGATAAAATGTTACCTCTCCTTTTGCAATATTATCTCCTTGTGTTGTTGTTATATTTAGAATCCTGATAAGTATTCTGTTATTTTCTTTTCCCGGTTTTGCATCTCTCCGGTAAACTTTCCATTTACCAATAAGAGCCGATGAATTTATGGCAATTGGATTAGTATATTTTTCAGGCTCTACATAATTTGTGGGCAAAGTTTCATACCAGAAACTTTTTTTTCTTACCAGCGTATGAAGGTATTGATCTCCATCATCCAGCACTGCCTGATTATTAGTTAAAGATTTTATGGTGAAAACATCTGCCGCAGCCACCAGCACATTTCCCGGATCAATAAAAGCCTCTCCTCTTAAACTCATATTAACCCCATCTCGGCTAAATACATTTTCTCCTGAAAAAATATAAAATAAAGTATCATTAAAGGCTACTGCTGTATTTGTATTTCGATCTGTTCTACTTACCTCCTGCCATTTTCCATTAAACTGATTTAAGGAATAGATGGAAGTATTTGGAGATGGATTTTTTGTAACATCAATTGGCTGAACTCCCTTACGCTTAACTTTCATTTTTTGAGATAAAGCCGGTAAGGTAAATGCTATTAAAACAATGAATGAGTAAATAGATTTTAGTGACATGGCATTATATTTAAGCTGTGAACATAAATTAACGCAACGTTTATGCCAATACAGCATTATGATGCTTTGGTATGCATCGGTTTTAATGCTTCAGTCCATTTAAGCAATTCTTTCAACATTCCTTCAGCGGACTTCTGAATGGTTTCATCAGCCGTAAATTTATTTTGCTCATCAATATATTTTGTAAAAAAAGGCACATTAACAGCTTCAGCAAGCGGCATCATCTTTAAGGCGGTAACCACCTGTTTTAATGCCTGCATACTTCTTGTGCCTGCTGCAATACCACCATAACTAACAAATGCAACGGGTTTATAATTCCATTCGTTATATAAAAAATCCAAAGCATTTTTTAATGATGCCGGATACCCATAATTATATTCCGGTGTAACAAAAATAAAAGCATCTGCAGATGCTATTGTAGCACTCCAGTTTTTAGTATGTTCCTTTGTATATTTTTGAAACCGGGGATGTTCCGGCTCATCTAAAAAAGGAAGATTTATTTCTGCAAGGTCTAAAAGCTCAACAGAAAATGCAGTATGTTTTTTTGCAATTTCAAATATCCAGTTAGCCAATGCCGGACCTTTTCGGCCCGGCCTTGTACTGGCCGTAATAATTTTTAAGTTATACATCATTTTGCTTTTAAGCTTGTTTTATTAATTGTACTTCACCATTAATTTTTATATCATCGCTTACAACTACCTGTCCTGCCTCAGTTACAGCGCCCCATACCAAACCAAATTCTTTACGGCTTACTTTGCCGGTTACTGTAAAGCCGGCCTTTGTTTGCCCATATGGATCAACAACAATGCCGCCAAATTCCACATTTAATTTTACAGGTTTGGTTGTTCCCCTAATTGTTAGATCACCGGTAAGTGTTGCATCATCTCCGTTTGCATCGTACTTATTTCCAACAAATTTTAACTCACTATAATTTGCTGCATCAAAAAAATCGGGAGATTTTAAATGTGTATCTCTTTGCTCATTATTTGTTTCAATCGAATTAATATCCGCAGTAAATTCAATTTTTTTTGCTGTGTTGAAATCATCTGTTTCGGTTTCAACTGCCAGATCAAATTTTTTGAAATACCCGGTAACAGTGGTTATCATAAGATGTTTTACTTTAAACTGGATCTCTGAGTGTGCAGGATCAATCTTCCATGTAATTGCCATTGTTTAATTTTTATATGTTATAAATAAATGTTGCTTATTATCAAATATCCTTCCCCCTTAATCTTCCAGGTAGCCGAATTTTCCTTTATTGAAATCATCCAGCGCTTCTTCTAATTCTTTATGGGTATTCATTAAGAATGGGCCATAAGCGGCTATAGGCTCATTGATAGGCTCTCCGCTAATCACAAATAAAATACTATCTTCTTCGGCTGTAATGGAAATTTCTTCACCTTCATTTTTAAAAAGAATAAAATTATCTGCAGATGTTTTTTCATCATTGATCTTTGCGAAACCTTCCACAACAAGAATACCTGTATTGAAATTTTCAGGAAGATCAAATGAAACTGAATCTCCTTTTTTTATTTTTACATTGTACATTTCAATAGGTGTAAATGTGGAGGCTGCACCTTTCACGCCTTTAAAATTTCCGGCAATTACTTCTACAACTCCGGCATTATCCCATTGATATTTTCCTAATTTATCATTAGCTATGGCCTGGTATTTTGGCTTACTCATTTTATCTTTTGCAGGCAGGTTAATCCAAAGCTGTATCATTTGAAATGGCCCGCCTTTTTTGCTAAATTCCTGTTCATGAAATTCTTTATGCAACACACCAGATGCTGCTGTCATCCATTGCACATCGCCTTCTCCAATCACTCCGCTATTGCCTGTACTATCGTGATGGGCAATCTTTCCATGATAAGCGATCGTTACGGTTTCAAAGCCCCGATGCGGATGAACACCTACACCTCTTGGTGTTTCCTGTGGAGAAAAATCTACTTTGGAGTTGTAATCCATCATAAAAAACGGGCTCATTCTGTTCTTTCCGATATTGTATCCTGAAGGAAAAAAATTATGAACCCTGAAACCATCTCCAACCATGTGTGGTGGGGGTGGTGGTAAAATTTGTTGAATTGTTTTTGCTTTCATATCCTTTCTATTTATGAATGCAAAGCTACAGCAGTAGTGGAAGGATGCCCATTGATGTATGATAAGAAATCAGTGTTGCTTAAAATTTTTTGTGGCAAGCTCTTTTCTTACACGGCTGAGAGATTCAGGCGTAATGCCAAGGTATGAAGCTATCATCCATTGAGGTACCCGTAAAGTAAGTCTGGGATAGAGTTCTATAAAATCAAGATACCGTTGTTCGGCTGTTGCACCTAATAGTAAGCTGATGCGTTTTTGCATAAAGCGGATAAAATTGTGCAATATCATTATGCTGAATGAATTAAAACCCGGAATTATTTTTTCAGCCTTTTCATAAAATTCTTTATTAATAAAAACTATTTCTGAATCTTCAATTGCATCAACATAAAACATTGCAGGCTCATTAAAGTAAAAACTATTTCTGTCACTTACCCAGCCATCTTCAGGGCCAAATTGTATTATGTGCTCTTTACCAAAGCTGTCAATTGTATAAGCCCTGAGTAAACCTTTGGCAACAAAAAACACCTGGCTGCAAACATCACCTTCTCTTAAGAGCTGCGTATCTTTTTTTATTTTTTTTGAAACAAGGTCAGTTGCAATAATATCAAACTGCCCATCAGTTATTTTTGTTTTTTCCTGTATATATTTTTTAAATTGAGAAAGCATTTGGATTTTAAAATTACACTTAAAAGAATCATATACTATAATATAATGTGGTTGGTATGCATCTATTATATTTTGAAAAACTAAAAAGTAGGTATGCTGATTGCTGTATGGAATTTCTGAAAAAATATTAAGTTTATTGTGTAATTCTTTTTAATAAAACATATATGGCCAAAACTTCTATAAAACAAAAGCAACAAAAATCAACCTTACAAAAAATACCAACAGGCATTAGCGGCTTAGATGAAATTACAGAAGGAGGCTTGCCAAAAGCCCGCCCAACATTAATTTGTGGAGATGCAGGAAGTGGTAAAACATTATTCTCAATTGAATTTATTGTAAAGGGTGCAACTCAATTTAATGAGCCGGGATTATTTGTTGCCTTTGAAGAAAAGAGCGATGACCTTGCTATGAATGTTGCGTCATTAGGTTATGATCTTAATAAATTAATTACCGCTAAAAAATTAAGAATAGATCATGTTCATATTGATAAAAGTGAAATTGAAGAAACGGGTGAATATGATCTTGAAGGATTATTTATAAGACTTGGGTATGCAATAGACAGTATAGGTGCAAAAAGAGTGGTACTCGATACTATTGAAAATCTTTTTTCAGGATTATCTAATGAAGGAATTTTAAGAGCAGAGGTACGACGGCTTTTTACCTGGCTTAAAAATAAAGGTGTAACTACAATAATTACAGGAGAACGCGGAGATTCAAAATTAACAAGGCAGGGGCTTGAGGAGTATGTTTCTGACTGTGTTATTTTATTAGATCATAGAATTCAAAATCAAATATCAACAAGAAGATTAAGGGTTATAAAATATCGTGGATCGGTACATGGCACAAATGAATATCCCTTTTTAATTGATGAAGATGGCATTTCTGTTTTGCCTGTTACCTCATTAAAATTAGAAAGCAAAGTTTCCTCACAAAGAGTTTCTTCCGGCATTGCCACACTTGACGAAATGCTGGGTGGCAAAGGATTTTTTAAAGGCAGCAGCATTTTAGTTTCAGGAACTGCAGGTACAGGAAAAACCAGTATTGCAGCATCGTTTATAAATGAATCCTGCTTAAAAAATGAACGCTGTATTTTTTTCGCTTTTGAAGAATCGCCGGAACAAATAATCCGAAACATGAAATCTATTGGACTAAATCTTCAGCCTCACATTGATAAAGGACTGTTGAAATTTCATGCCTCACGACCAACAATGTATGGGCTTGAAATGCACCTTGTAGTAATTTATAAACTAATCAAACAATTCAAACCCAAAACAATTGTACTTGACCCTATAACAAACCTTGTAACTGTTGGCGACGTAAACGATGTAAAATTAATTTTAATAAGGCTGATAGATTTTTTGCAAAGAGAACAAATAACGGTAATGTTTACTGCACTTACTTTTAGTAATGAAAATAATCAGCAGGCTGATGAAGGAGTATCCTCCTTAGTAGATGCATGGCTAAAAGTTCGTGATATTGAATTTAATGGTGAAAGAAACCGTGGCATTTACATAATGAAATCGAGAGGTATGAAAAACTCAAATAAAGTGAGAGAATTTCTTATAACAAACAAAGGAATTAAACTTATAGATATTGTTGTAGGCCCTGATGGAGTATTAACCGGTTCCGCCAGGGAATTATATAATCTAAAACAAAAAAGCTCTAAATAAATAAAACATGGAACAAACATGGGAATTAAAATTGTATGTAGCAGGTAAAACGCCTAAATCAGTTACGGCATTAACCAATTTAAAAAGATATTGTAAAGAACATTTGGAAGGCAGATACCAGATTGAAGTAGTAGACCTGCTGGAAAAGCCACAGCTTGCAGAAGGCGATCAAATATTTGCTGTACCTACTTTGGTGAGAAAAGTCCCCGTACCCATTCGTAAAATAATCGGTGACTTATCTAATGAGGAAAAAGTTCTTGTTGGCTTAAATATTGTTCCTGTAAAAAAATAATATGACGAAACAGGATATTTCATCTTCTGATTCCTGGCAAAATTCAGATACAGAGCAGGTTTTTTCACTGAAACTATTTGTAACAGGTGCATCGCCTAACTCTGCCCGTGCAATTGCTAACTTAAAAAACATTTGCGAAAAATATCTTTCAACAAAATACGATCTTGAAATAATCGATATATATCAGCAGCCTTTATTAGCCCAAAATGAACATATAATTGCTTTGCCCATGTTGGTAAAATCTTTTCCCTTACCATTAAAGAGGCTTGTCGGCGATATGTCAAATACTGAAAAAGTGCTTAGAGGCCTTGGATTAAATACATGAATACATGGAAGCATTAAAAACATCTGCTCAACTTGAGCAGGAAATAGAAGAATTACAGCGCCAGCTTGAGGAAGCTAATGATACTATAGAAGCGGTACGCACCGGCCAGGTAGATGCTCTTATTGTAAAAGATAAAAACGGGCATCAATTGTATACGCTAAAAAGCGCTGACCAAACCTATCGGGTTTTTATTGAGAAGATGATAGAAGGCGCAGTAACGCTGGATGAAAAAGGAATTATCCTCTACAGCAATTCACGCTTTGCATCTATAATGAATTTGCCTCTTTCAAAAATTATAGGATCTTATTTTGAAACTTATGTGCCCGGAGAATACAGGGAAACTTTTGATGAATTGATTAAAAAAGGATGGCAAACAGAAACCAAGGGAGAAATTTATTTAGTTACAGCCAATGACGAGTTGGTTCCGTTTTTAGTTTCTTTAACCACACTGGAGCTGGATGACAGAATAGCCCTGAGCCTGATTCTTACTGACCTTACTATTCAGAAAAATACAGAGAAGGAATTAAAAGAAAAAAATGAACAACTTCAGGCGGCGCAAATTTTTACCACTGAACTTAATAACCAACTGGAAGGAAAAGTAAAAGAAAGAACAAGAGAGCTTTTAACCAGCAGGGAGCATTTTAAATTTCTGGCAGATACAATTCCCGTTATAGTTTATACAGCAACGGCAGGTGGTGATATTGATTATTTTAATCAGCAATGGTATAATTATACTGGTAAAACTTTTGAAGAATCTAAAGGAGACGGATGGCAATCTGTGATTCATCCTGATGATCTGTCTAATACAGTTATTACCTGGAACAGATCAATAAAAACAGGAGAGCCTTTTAAAATAGAAGACAGGAAACAATCTGCGAATGGAGATTTTCGCTGGCATCTTGCCCATGCACTACCTTTTAAAAATACTGATGGGAAAATAATTGCCTGGTTTGGTGTATGTACAGATATTGAAGATCAGAAAAAAGCAATGCGCCGTAAAGATGAATTTATAAGTATGGCAAGCCATGAATTAAAAACACCGGTTACAAGTTTAAAGGCTTTTACACAAATTATGATGATGACATTTGAAGGGCAGGAAAATGAGATGGCATCAAGCATGCTTGGTAAAATGGATAAGCAAATAAATAAACTAACAGGTTTAATAGCAGATCTGTTAGATGCATCAAAAGCTAACTCAGGACAACTAAATTTTCAACAGGAAGATTTTGATTTTAATGAATTAATAAAAGAAGTTACCGATGAAATACAGCGCACCACTGCATCGCATACAATAGAGCTTAACCTCACAAAAACAGAAACAATTTATGGTGATAGAAACAGGCTTGCGCAGGTAATTATGAATTTACTTTCCAATGCAATAAAGTATTCGCCAAATGCTGATAGAATTATTATTTCTACCCATACAAAAGAAAATGAAATAAAATTTTGTGTTCAGGATTTTGGAATTGGTATTCCTGCATCACAACATTCAAAATTATTTACCAGATTTTTCAGAGTAACTGATGAAAAAACCAATACATACCCGGGGCTGGGCCTGGGGTTATTTATTTCAAAAGAAATAATTAACCGTCATTCCGGTACTTTAGATTTTATAAGCACAGAGGGTAAAGGATCAACATTTTGTTTTACACTTCCCGTAAAAAACAAGTGATCTAACAGGAACAATTAACTTATCACAGAATATTATTCATGTACTTATAACCTGTTCCGGTATTAAGCACCAATATTTTTTCTGAGGGATCTATTTTTTTCTGTGTAACAAGTTTTAAAATACCATGCCATGCGGCTGCACCTTCAGGAGAAATTATCATCCCTTCAGTGGCAGCTATTTCTTTAACTGCCTCAATAATTTTTTCTTCGCTGATGCTGCATGCATCTCCACCTGATTCATGCAAAACATGCAACATCATATCCATTGCAAAAGGATATGGCACTGCAAGCCCGTTTGCTATACTAGCTTTGGGCATAAAATTTTCTTTCCAACTCTTTCCATATTTTATTGCGTGTTCAATAGAATTACAGTTGGCAGACTGTACAGCAAACATTCGTGGCAGAGCTCCATTTATCCAACCCATCTGCTGCATTTCACGAAACGCTTTCCAAATCCCTATCAACCCTGTACCTCCGCCGGCAGGATAAACAATTACATCAGGCAATTGCCAATTAAGTTGCTCTGCAATTTCGTAGCCCATTGTTTTTTTACCTTCCAGGCGATAAGGTTCTTTCATGGTGGAAATATCAAAATATTCTTTCTTCATTTTTAATTCCTGTGCCTTTATTGCGCAATCATTTATTAAACCATCAACCAATATTAATTCAGCGCCATACAGCAAACATTCCTGCTTAAAAATTTCCGGAGTTTTGCGTGGCATTATCACAGTACATTCAATTGATGCCTTAGCACAGTAAGCAGCAAGCGCACCTCCTGCGTTACCGGCAGTGGGTACAATGCATCTTTTAATATTAAATTCTTTTGCCTTGGAAACTGCAGCGCTAATGCCTCTAGCTTTAAAAGAACCAGTGGGATTAAATGATTCATCTTTCATCACAACATCTGCAAGACTATATTTAGCAGCCAATTTATTTATCGGCAAAAGCGGTGTCATCCCTTCTCCAAGTGAAACAATATTTTTTTTATTCAATACCGGCATTAATGATGAATAACGCCACATGGTTAAATCATCTGTATTAATTATGTCTTTTGATATCCTTGTATCAAAATCATAAGTTGCCTCAAGTGGTTGGTTACAGCATGAAGCGAAAGTTTGAATTTTATTGGCCGGATATGCATTACCGCATAGGGAACAATTTAGAGAGCTTATGGCAGAGAAACGTTTTACTATGGTTAACATAGATTAAAATTACATACTGCCTTATAACAAATAGCATGCTTTTTAATTATGGACTATAACCTGTAGTTATATGTTGGTTACAAAATTTTACAAATGATTTATTCAGTTCATTATTATTTGCACCCTGCCGCTGTATAAAAAAGAAATTTCTTTCTATTTTAATATTTTCAATTTTTATGGCTACAAGTTCACCATCTTTTAATTCTCTTTTAATTGACCCTTTTGGTAAAAACCCTATACAATTATCTTCCCGTAAGAAATTTTTAAGAGCCTCGGTTCCCGCCAGCCGGATGCCAACTTTTAATTCCGATATTTTAATCCCGTTCTTTTCAAAACAATCTTTCACCGCTGCCAATGTTCCCGATCCCTGCTCCCGTAATGCAATTGGCTTTTGTATAAATTCCTTAATACTTAAATTCCTTTTTTTAGCTGTATCACTTTTTGCGCTGCAAACGGCAACAACTTCATCTTTAATAAAAGGCTGATAAATTATTGTTGACATTTTTTTCTTGCCTTCTACTATACCAATATCAATTTCTTCATCAAGCAATGCTTTTACAATAGTGTCAGTATTTCTGTTTAGCAAACTGATTTTTACTGAAGGATACTTTTGATGAAACCCCGACAATATTTTCGGTATAATGTATAAAGCCACGGTGGTGCTTGCCCCGAGCTTTAGTTCACCCTTTGCATTAAACTTATTATTGAATGTACTTAACGCAAATTCTAATTTATTTTGAATTTTTTTTGCTTCTCTTAAATGGTCAAATAATAAATTGCCTGCAACAGTTAATTTAATATTGCTTCCTTTTCTTTCAAATAAGGTTTGTTTATAATGAGCTTCAAGCGCTTTAATATGTTTACTGATAGCTGGCTGACTAATAAATAATATTTTGCTTGCTTTAGAAAAGCTCATGTTGGTTGCAACTTCTATAAATATTTCATGCCTTTGTGAGAGCATTACAAAAATTAAAATTCAAAAAAAATTATCACAAAGCTACTTACAATATTTAGCGTTACTGCTCGCAATATTTTAATTTATAACCTTCTCTTTTTATTACTTTTGTCCACACCTTAAATTAATTAAACTATGAATTTTAAATTATTAGCCATGAGTTTACTTTTTGGATCCGTCGCTGCTATTTCATGCAATAATGAAAATGCCACAACACAAACAAATATCAATAAAGATTCTGCTCAATCGGTTTCCATTAAGGAAGATGCTGTTTCATATAAAATTGGTGATAGTAATTTTAAGGGATATGTAGTGTATGATTCAAATAATAAAGAAAAGCGGCCGGGAATTTTAGTAGTTCCTGAATGGTGGGGATTAACTGATTATCCAAGAATGCGTGCAAAAAAATTAGCAGAGCTCGGGTACATTGCAATGGCTGTTGATATGTATGGCGAAGGGAAAACGGCTCCTGATCCAAAAGTTGCCCAGGAACTTGCAACTCCGTTTTATAAGGATCCAACCTTAGCAAAAACAAGGCTGGATGCAGCTTTTAATGAATTTAAAAAATATTCTCAATTAGATACAGCAAATGTTGCTGCCATCGGTTATTGCTTTGGTGGCTTTGTTGTATTGAATGCAGCTAAGCTCGGCGCAGATCTAAAAGGGGTAGTTAGCTTTCATGGAAACCTTTCAGGGGTTCCTGTTAACAAGCAAATGCTAAAAGCAAAAATTTTAGTTTGTCATGGTGCTGCCGATAAATTTGTAAAAGATGAAGAAGTAAATGCCTTTAAACATTCTATGGATTCTGCTGGTGTTGATTACACTTTTAAAGCATACCCCAATGCAACGCATGCATTCACAAATCCTGCAGCAACTGAAAACGGAAAAAAATTCAATATGCCCATTGAATATAATGCCGCAGCAGATACAGCTTCATGGAATGATATGAAAGAATTCTTTAGAAAAATATTTACAAAATAATATGAAAAGAGAACTGACTTCCTGGTATACCTCATCATTGGCGCAGGATATGCCTGTAGCTGTGTATGGCGATTATGGCTTAGCATTACTGCTTGTTCCTACAGCTGCTGCCGATTATCTGGAGTATGAGCGTTTTCAATTAATAGATTCAATTAAAGATTTTATTAATGCAGGAAAAGTAAAAGTTTTTTCTATCAACAGCATCAATAATGAAAGCTGGCTAAATAATGAAATGATACCGGAACATAAAGCCATCCGCCATAATCAATTTAATAATTATGTTTTTGATGAAGTGATTCCTTTTATAAAAACAAATACATCAAACGAAACGGAGATTATAATTTCAGGAGCCTCTTTCGGCGCATTGCATTCCATGAATTTATTTTTAAAGCGTCCTGATCTTATTAATGGTACCATTGCCATGAGTGGGGTATACGACCTTTCTGAATACACAAAAGGATTTTGGGATGAGCAGGTTTATTTTAATTCGCCTATGCACTATCTTCCAAATCTTAATGATGAAAATATTCTAAACACAATCAGAAACAGCCATCATATTCATATCCTTACGGGCAGCGGAGCTTATGAAGACCCTGATGCATCAAGAAAATTTGCCGGGGTACTGGATGGTAAATCTATAAACTATGAATTAGATATTTGGGGAGAAGATATGAAACATGATTGGCCTACATGGCGATCCATGTTGCCGCATTATTTAGGAACGAGATTTTAATTTATAAATTAAATTAAATGCAATGAAATATTTCTATGCACTATTATTTGCAACAATATGTTGCTTTTCATGTAACCAACCCGATAAAAATGCTGTAACCGTTAAAGATTATTTTAATTATGGAGATAGCGGAGTTCAAACTGCCGGGATAAAAATGATCCCAATTAAAACACCGGTTGGAGAATTTAAAGTATGGACAAAACGATTTGGTAATAATCCGAAAATAAAAATTTTATTACTGCATGGTGGACCTGCTGCCGGACATGAATACATGGAATGTTTTGAAAGTTTTTTTCCTAAAGAAGGATTTGAATTTTATGAGTACGACCAATTAGGTGCACCCTATTCTGATCAGCCTTCTGACAGTAGCCTATGGACAAATGAAAGATATGTTGATGAAGTGGAACAGGTAAGAAAAGCCATAGGCGCAGACTCAACAAATTTTTATATTCTTGGTAATTCATGGGGAGGAATTCTGGGAATGGAATATGCGCTGAAATATCAGCAAAATATGAAGGGGCTTATAGTTGCTGATATGGTTGCCAGTATTCCTGATTATAATAAATATGCTGATAATGTTCTTGCAAAACAAATGGACCCTAAAGTGTTTGCAGAAATTATGGAAATAGAAAAAAGGAAAGACTTTAATAATCCGCGGTATGAAGAGCTGCTGATGCCCAACTTTTACCAGCAACACATTTGCCGTTTAAACCAATGGCCTGAGCCAGTTGTTCGCTGTTTCAATCATTTAGATAATACTAAAGTGTCAAAGCAAATTTACGTAATGATGCAAGGGCCTTCTGAGTTTGGTGCCAGCGGACGATTAGCAAACTGGGATATCAAAAACCGTTTAAAAGAAATAAGAATTCCAACACTTATGGTGGGAGCAAAGTTTGACACAATGGACCCCAAAGCAATGGAAGATCAGAGTAAGATGGTGCAAAATGGCCGTTATCTCTATTGCCCTAATGGCAGCCACATGTGCATGTGGGACGATCAAAAAATATTTATGGATGGCGTTATTGGTTTTATAAAGGAGGTTGATCGGGGAAATTTTATTGCTAAGAAATAATTGTTTTTTTCTGTTAAATAAATTGTTTTTAGATGCTAACCTCTTTTGATTGAGAGTGCTGTTTGTTTTACTTTTGCCCGATGGAAAAAAAATTGTTTCTGCTGGATGCGATGGCGTTAATTTTCAGAGCTTATTATGCATTGATTCGCAATCCTATCATTACCACTAAAGGGAAAAATACAAACGCACAATTCGGTTTTACAAACACCCTATATGAGCTTATCACAAAAGAAAAACCTACTCATCTTGCGGTAGCATTTGATACAGCTGCGCCTACAGAACGCAATACAGATTTTGCCGATTATAAAGCCAATAGACAGGCTGCTCCTGAAGATATTATGCTTGCCCTTGATGATATAAAAAAAATTATCAAAGGATTTAATTTACCTGTTATTGAATGTGATGGATTTGAAGC
>JALYYX010000242.1 GCA_030946075.1 Bacteroidota bacterium
ACATCAATTGTAAAATCTCGGAAGGGTTCTAACTGAGCTGATATGGAAAGATGCTGATCATAAGTTTGCCTGAAAAATTCGTTGAATAGTATATCTTTTGTTATCAGTCCTTTGCTTGCAGCTTTATTTAACCATACTGAATCGGGTTGTTTACCTAAAATAAAATCAAAACCCGGCGCCATGCTCCTGAAGTTCTCACCTAAATATTGTGTACTATCAGTATAGCCCGGCAATCTTGTATGGCTATTTTCAGATAATGTTGCGTTAATGGTTTTTAAGCTTGTTATCAATTTACCAAACACTCTGCCCACACCACGAATCTCACCAGGGCTATTTACAGTTCCTCTTGGTCTCTTACCTTTTTTGTTAGCAGTATCTTGTGTATTTGCCGGAGGTAAAGATTGCAGTGGCTGATCTAATGATCTTAAAAATTTAGATTTACTATACAGCTTATTAAAATCAAGTTGAAGATTTGCTTCTTCCTGCTGGCCATTCTCTAAAATATTTCCCAGGAAAAGCGCCAGTCTTGATGCGCCGATCCACCTGTAATTGGCTGAGTATTTCAATCGCAATGTTGTCCAGTCAATTAAAGGAAATTTAGTGGTAGGAACATTGTATGAAAAATTAGCCGTTTGTGTAAATACAACATTTCTTCCGCCGCTTAATAAATTTCTTCTTACAGTATCTCTTTTTTCTTTTGTGTCCAGTCTGCCGTAAGGCTCATCAATCCTGGCATTGTTAAGAGCAGTATAATCAAGGTTGAGAGAATGTGTAATATCCCACCTTAAAATATAATTTCTATCGAACGTAAAATATTTATCAAATGTTTCGGGAATAGAATAATGTACATTCTTAATATCACTGCCAACACTTCTTGGTTTTATAACGCCAAACTGCCTGTAAATATCTGCACGAAAACTTAATTGAGAAGGGATAGGATTGAAATTAAAATCTTTTATCAGGTCGAACCAATGCGATCTTGTTTTAATAAGTTTTTTAAATGGTTCATAATATTTTGGTTGTGGGGAATAGTTGTAACCTAAGCCAGCTCTTTGTTTGGTAACATCATTATATTCTATCAACGGGTTATGCATTTCCGTTTTTGTAAATGAATAACTAAGATCAATGTTTGATATATCATAAATCTTAGGTTTTTTTCCATTCGTTTTATTTTTACGAACATTGGTAAAATTGATCGTTTTTATAGAAGTGAAATCAATTGCATTGGTTCTTATAGAATCTTTTTTAGCGCCTCTTGCATTGTTTAATTTTTCTTTTAATTTAATATCAAGATCATAAGGATCGTATTCGGGAGTGCTTACCGTTTGTGAATAGCTTGCATAAAAAGGAATGGAGATCCCGGCTTTTTTTGGCAACAATTTTCCAAGCTCAAGATTTGCAGCTCCATCGAACTGCACAAAATTATCTTTATACCTTTCCGTTACTCTCTGCTCTAAAGTTCCAAATCCATTGGTGTGCATGTTGGCTGAAAGTGATACTGTTCCGAGATCTGCAAGGTTCGCATCAATTCTTCCTAATGCAGCATAGCCACCTGTTTCATCTAAAGCAGATAAGCGTAATTCATTAAACCAAACTTCGCCGCATGCACTGGGTGAACTTGTATTTTCCACACCTAACAATATACCTTTTACTTCACCAAGATTAGGGTTACCCATAATTGAATAAGTTTGCCCGTTTGCCTGTAGCTGGCTATATCTTTTGTTTAGAGGAATATTCGATAAATTTCTTGCATTTTTTATTCGGGTGAGTGTTTGAAGGTCGAGGTTTAAATTATTTCGCGGTATCCATAATGTGTCATTATATTCATTACTGTTTGGAGAAAATTTACTTGCAGCATCCAGCGGCGTAAGGCCTAAAGGAATTCTTATCTCATAATAATTGCTTACAAAATCAGTTCCTATCCGGATTACAGCAGTTAAATCATTAGCGTTTATTACAGTAAACAGGTTTTTCTTTTCAGCATGAATATACATTTCAAGCTTTTTGTAATTCCTGAGATCGCGGTTTGCAAAAGTTTGAAATACTCCTCTTGCATCGCTTTTGGCAAGATTGCAGAATTGCAATGTTAATGCCTGCTCATTTTGCAATAAGCTAACACCATTATTGCTTAGTGTTTGCACTCTTTCAATTTCTCTGGGTGTACGGTAAGGCAACGGGATCCGCTTATCATTTTCTTCAATGTTTACTGCGCCAACGTTAAAATCGCTTACAGGTGATGGTGAATAATTTCCTGATGAATCAATTTTGTATTGAAATCTTCTCCATGTATTTCTAACAAGATCAAGTTTTCCAAACCGTACAACAACACTGTCATCAAAATCTGTTAAAAACATTCTTATAAAACGAATAGATTTAAAATCAGGAATATTACCAATTTTTTTATTGTAGGAGTTTATCGGGATTCTAAGCTGGTACCATGTTTCATTGCGTGATGTGCCATCAGCTAATTTTACACTCACAATTTTTTTATCAACAATATAATTCTGCCCAATGTTCATTTGGGTAGAAGTAGGCGGTTTAAGATCAACTATGTATTGAAAATATTCTTCCGTTTCATTTAATGTATTGTCACGGTTTAAATCTTCCTGATCGGGATATAATGTAGCTGCAGAAGAAAAATCTGAACTGGCATCTGCCACAGGGGAATTGCCTTCAGGGTTATTAAATCTTTTATAACGCTGCAGAATTCCTGCATTTTGAGCGTCAAGATCAGCTCCACGGTAGTAATGATAATCATCACTGGATGGATCGCTCAATGCATCTAAATATGCTTTTGAGTTAGCGCCAAAATTTGCTTTTAATACATCAAGATAATCTGTTCTTCTTCTTACCACTTCACTGTCGGTACTCAATCCATCCAATCCTACATCCTGATATTTTCTATCATTTGGATCATTGCTAAAAGCATTTGTAACCTGAATAGGATTACGTGGAACCCTGCCCCAGATGGAATTATCAACTTGCGAAGGTGCATTTGGTGTAGGCAAACCATTTTCATAAAATCTTCTGCTGTCTTTTAAAATATCTTCTGAGATGTTGCCCAGATTAATATAGAACTTTCCGCCGTTGCTTGCTGGCTTATTAATAAAAGGATCCTGTACCCAGCATTCAATGAATTCAATATTTGCTGTTTCAAAATCTGTTTGATCAATGTTCCGCATTAGGCCACCCCAGCGGCTTTTGGGGTTTAGCAAATTACCGCTTGCATTTACCCTGCCCACAGCGGCATCATAATTATAAGGACCACGTTGTGTTGGGTAATAAGCAAGATCAAAAGTTATCAATTGATTTTCTCCAATATTTGTAGTTCGTTGTGGAAAAATTTCTGCCTGAGATACTGAACGAACCGTTGGATCTGACAATGCTTTTTTATCATTCCTTAACGGATTGTTTCCATTTTTGGGATCCTGTAATGTTGGCTCTATCTGGTACCATGCAATTCGTGATCTGTTCTTTCCATAATCGAGATTATTATTTAAAGCTGCTTCGGGGAAAAGTATGTTTCCATTTACATCAGTTGCACCCAATGGAGTGGATGCTAACTGCCAGCTTATTGGCGGAAAGCGAAGATCAATATCACTCTTACTTCCTTCAAAATTATCAATATAAACCACGCCATTGCTGCCTTTACCAATCTGTGGGGCATGGCCCGGTTTTAAATAAGCTGCTTCTACATAAGCATTTATATTTGATGCTGCCGTAGTTTTATAAAAAGGAAGTTTGTTTAAAAATTTAGTTAAGCGTGGAATATCCTGGCGATAATTCATATCAACTCCATACATTGTATTTTTTATAGGGTCTTCTCCATAATCAACTTTTGTAAAGAATGGTCTTTCACCCAGCCGTACCATGGTAGCACCAAATGAAATTTGCTTTCGTGCAGTATTTTTTGCAAGATAATCCAATCGCAATGCCATGTAATTTTTTTGCTGTAAACCAAAGCTTGCATTGTTCTCATAATTAACCTGCACAGGTAACCCTGCATTGGTAATAGCCTGATTAATTATTTTAATTGTTCCAAGATCATAATTAATTGTATAATCAATATTCTCAGTTAGCTGTTGTCCGCCTGCTGTAACTTTTACAGAACCTTGCGGAATATTGTAACCAATGCTAATGTCAGATGATGATGAAGTTTTTGCAGAACCTTTTAAAATAAATCTGTCAAGATTAGGAAACTGTTGCGCAACAGCTTTTATTGAATCATACAGGGGATAATACAAAGTATCTTTTGCGATGTTTGGTGGCGGAACAGGTTAATAAATTTTCGAAGCAAGGTCTCTTCCAAAGGGTTCAAGTACAGGAAATATCACACGGCTGTATTGTGGAATTACAGTATAACCTTCTACATAGTCAAAAACACCATCCGGCTGCGGATCGTTTTG
>JALYYX010000081.1 GCA_030946075.1 Bacteroidota bacterium
GTAATAAATTTTATAAGATTATTCCTGTATTCTTCAGGTGTGGTGTACCTATCTGTTTTTTCTTTTGATTCGTCGTTATGTCCAAACTGGATAAAAACATAATCCCCTTCCTTTAAATTTTCAACTACAGGTTGCCATAAATTTTCAGAGATAAATGTCCTGGTACTTCTGCCATTTTTTGCTCTGTTATCAACAATAATTGAAGAATCAAAAAAATATGCGAAAGGCATTCCCCATCCTGTTTCGGGATAAGCCTTCACTTCTTTTATTGACATTGTAGAATCGCCAATAAGCCAAACTTTTATTTTTTTGTCTTTTAGAGAAAAAGACATTAAACTGAAAACTGCAATGATAAAAAATATTTTATATTTCTCTTCGTGATATTTCATTGAACAATATTTTGGTTTCTAATGAACAAGGCTGCCATAAGCAGCCCTGTTTGAATAAATTTTATTTTTGAAATTTATTGATAATTAGGGTTTTGAGTTAAGTTAGGATTAGCATTTCTTGCTGCATTTGGAATAGGCAACAATTCCGATCTGCCAGGAGTAAACCCAACAGCAAATCTGTTATCAAGCATTGTTGTTTTAATTGTTGTTGAAATCCATGGAACTCTTAATACGCCAGATGGAGTTGTTGCTGGTGTTACCTTATACAAGGAATTAACAAAAATAGTGCTTATATCATCTGAAGTTGTACCCGTTCTGAAAAATACAAATAAAGGCAATGTATATCCTGCTCCAGTATAAGATGGTCCCGGTGCCTGATAACTATACATAATATCATTAGTAGTAAGGGTGGCTGTTGCTGTTCCTAACGTGGCAAGATTAATTTTTGCATCACCCAATGCAGTTGCTAATAAATTCCATCTTAGCAAATCATATTTTCTTGTGCCCTCGCCTCCAAGTTCCAGTGACCTTTCTCTTACTAAATACTTAAAGAATGTTGCTTTAGTTAAACCGGAAGGAAGATCTACACTAGCATTTGCGGTAGTTATAGGTTTACCAAAGCCTCTTCTTCTTACCATATTTACTGCTGTGTATGGCGTTACATTACCTGTTGCAGAGTTTGGCCCGTTGATTTCGTTTTCTGCTTCGGCATACATTAACAGTACATCAGCGTAGCGAAGTATTTGCCATTTTGTACCTAAAAATTGGCCGGTATAGTTTGACGCTACAGTAGTATTCCAGTCCCTTCTGAACTTGCCCGGATTAAGATTTACAAGAATGGATGTTGATGTATTTGTTGGAGAAGCATTTGTTGTTGTTTTAGTTATTCCATCAGCAGCAAGCCAATAAGGCGCTATAGTTACATCCCTTCTTGTATCTAAAGAATCAAATAAATAAAAATAACTGGGAAGTACATTTATTGCTGCATTGCCGATAGTACCATTGTTCATCCTTGGTCCATCATAATAACCTAACCTGCTATCCTCTGCAGAAACACCTCCGATAGAACCAACCTGGAACATGAGCTCATTATTAGGATCTGATACAACATGTTTACCTACCTGGTTCTTCCAAAGGTCTTTATAACTTGGATTTAATGAATGTTGTCCTGAGCTAATAATATCATTTGTTTCATCTCTTGCAATCTGATAATATTTTAAATAATCACTTCTTCTTTCCATTACTTTACTATCCTGGCGAAGGGAATATCCACCCCTGAATAGTGCTATCCTTGCCCGTAAACCTTTTACAATACCCTTCGTAATTCTTTCATCAACAGGGTCACCAATTGAGGCTACATCGCTACGCCATGGAACAATATCTTCCGCAATTTTTAAATCATCAAGAATATGACTATAAAGTGTATCTCTATCTATCCTGACTGGAAACGGATCTGTTCCGATTTGAGAAGATGCAATATTAAAATGTGCAGGAAGATCACCCCAGTTTCTTATTGCCTCAAAATAAAACTGTGCTCTCAGGGTTAATGCTTCTCCATATATTCTTTGCAATTTCTTTTTATCCTGATCAGAACCACTTGTGTAAATATCCATCTTAGGAACGTTATCAATAACATTATTTGCAAACTCAATACCCTGGAATATTTGATTGAAAGGAGCAAGAAGCGCTCCATTAGCGGGGGTTGGCTGATAACGGGAAAGATTTCTTCTTTCATCATCGGTGCCTGTAGGTCCCTGCATTTCATCAGTATCTACGGTATAGTATAAGCTTAAGCGTTGCCCATAACCATCCTGTCCTGCTAGCCTGCTGTATACTCCAATAAGGGCAAGATATGCGGTAGAAACATCTTTAAAAACTACAGGCGTAGTTACTTCAGTAATAGGTTGCTGGTTTAAATATTTTTTACAACTTCCTAAAACCAGTAACATGCATATTGCAAATGCTGCGGTTAAGGGCTTAAATAAATATTTAGTGTTCATATTAAAATTTTTATTTTGATTAATTAAAATGTTGCGTTTACTCCAAAAATAAAACTGCGGCTTTTTGGATATGCGGAATAGTCAAGACCAAGTACTAACGGGCTGTTCCTTACACTCACTTCCGGATCGTAGCCTGAGTAGCTGGTAAATACTGCCAGGTTATTTGCTGTGAAATAAAAACGAAGTTTACTCATTTTTAATCCTGTAAGAATTTTTACCGGTAAACTGTACCCCACAGTTAAATTATTAATCCTCAAAAATGAGCCATCTTCAATAGCCCATGAATGTGCTAGAAAAGACCCCGCACCTGTTGCTCGTGTAGGTTGCCATATAGTTGCATTTGCATTTAAAGCTGCCAATTGATCGGGAGGAAGACCAATAACCTGCCCATTACTGATAAATTGCGCCGTTTGCCCTGCAGGTGTAATTACCCTCCACCTGTTTTCCATCAGAGAAAGCATATTTGAATTGGCAGTGAACCCGTTAGTAAATTCTAATTTATTAGCATTATACACATCGTTTCCGTAAGAAAAGTTTAAGAATAAACTTGCGTCCCATTGTTTATAAGTGAATTGTTGATTTAAGCCACCAGTAAATTTAGGATTAGGGTTACCAATAATTTGTCTGTCATTAATATCATCAATTATTCCGTCACCATTCAAGTCTTTAAATTTAAGGTTCCCAGGCTGAGCAGTACCTATTGCGGAAGCATTGCTTGGAACTCCTGCTTTTAAAGTGTAAATGCCATAGCCATTCGCACCGGGAGTGAAATTAAAATCGTTGACTGTATAAAAACCATCAGTAACATACCCATACATGGAGCCAACAGGGCTTCCTACCTTAACAATATAATCATAAGGAGCACTATTAAACCAGCCTGAAGCGGAAATATAAGGCTGATTGGCACCCAGTGCTACAACATTATTTTTATTTGTTGAGATATTAAAATTAGCAGTCCAGCCAAAATTATTTGCCTTTTTAAGTATTACCGCGTTCAATTGTACTTCCACTCCTTTGTTGGTAGTTTTTCCAATATTTTGCAATTGCTCTGTGTAGCCATAGGTAGAAGGAGTAGGAACGCTAACCAGCAAATCTCTTGAACTGTTATTGTATACATCAATACTTAGGTCTATCCTGTTTTTTAACAGACTAATATCCATACCGAAATTTCTGTTTACTGTAGATTCCCATTTGAGATTAGGATTTACCAGACTTGTAGGATAATATGGTATAACGGTCTGGTTATTTAATCCATAATAATATGAACCATTATTACTAAAAGTAGTTAAGAACAGATAATCTCTTATGCGATTATTACCCACTGTTCCAAAACCTGCCCTGAATTTAAGATCGTTTATAAAATTATTATCTCTGAGAAATTTTTCATTTTTTACCCGCCATGCGAATGAAGCTGCGGGAAAATATCCCCATTGCTTACCAGGGGCGAATTTTGAAGCACCATCGGCACGTAAATTAAAGGAGAACAAATACCTGTCCAGTAAAGAATAATTTACTCTTCCGAAAAAAGATAAACTTGTATATCTTGATTTACCCACTCTTGGATATCCTGAAAATGCTGTTGCTATTGTGGTATTTTTAAAGGCATCACTATATGATGTAAATGCCGGATAATTTCTGAAAAGACTTGAGTGGCTTTCAGTTCTAAGGTCGTATGTTTCTTCTCCCACTAAAAAATCAAAATCATGCTTTTGTTTAAAATTTTTTATCGAGTAAGTGAATACATTGGAATTAGTAATGGTTTTTCTATCAACAGTATCAAGACCAGCGATAGGTAATTTGCCACCTTGAATCATTGAGTACGGTGTGATTGAATCACTGAATTGACGGTCTATAATATTATTCTGGTCGTAGCCAAAAGTAGATCTGAATACAAAATTTTTTGTTATGTTGTAAGAAGCATTTGCGGTAATATTAAATATTTCTGTTGTTTTTCTGCGGTATTCCGCTTTGGACAATGCTATTGGATTTATAAGATTTAAACCGTTACCAACATTAGGATCAGCAATAGGATCCTGGTCTTCCAGTTCCTTACCGGCAGCGAGAAATGGCCTGTATTTTACAGCATTGCGCAGCCTGTTATAAGATGATCCCTGCTCTGATGATACACCTGCTCCATAAACATTTTGCAATGTATACCTTGTTCCTAAACCAACTTTTAATTTTTTAGTTATTTTGTAATCTCCTTTAAGATTTAAAAGATGGCGCTTATAACTTGAGCTTAAAACAACAGCTTTTTCATTATTGTAAGTATACCCAAAATTGTAAGTAATTTTTTTATTCCCCCCCGAAGCGCTAACAT
Source organism: Bacteroidota bacterium (assembly GCA_030946075.1). GTDB lineage: Bacteria > Bacteroidota > Bacteroidia > Chitinophagales > Chitinophagaceae > Ginsengibacter. Next base: position 4,710 of record JALYYX010000081.1, read on the forward strand.
TATGTGTAGTAGCAATGCCCGTATTACCAAATACTTCTTTCTGCCAATTTACGGGATCAATATTTTTGTACACATTTAATGTATCAAATCCGGTATAGCCGCCAAAATTTTTTAAAAAAATTAAACTATCTGTACTGTTTCCTCTCGCTCTTTCTGACTGGTATAAAACATACTCATAAGGAGACATAACATCTAAAGTTTTTGCCAATTTTCTCACTCCAATAAAGCCATTATAGCTAAGAATCAGCTTGCCTGGCTTTCCCACTTTTGTTGAAATTACAATAACTCCATTTGCCCCCCTTGCCCCATAAATCGCAGTAGCTGCGGCATCTTTCAATACATCTATACTTTGTATATCCTGTGGCGATATGGAATTAAGTCCATTTTCAACTTGTACCCCATCAATAATGAATAAGGGCGAATTATCCTGTGTTATTGACATTCCTCCTCGTACTCTTATTCTTACATTTGCATCCGGTGAACCTTCGGAGGTAGTTGCTGTAACACCAGCCAGTCTTCCGTTAAGAGCTTCGGCTGCAGAATTTATAGGAATATCTTTTAACTCTTTGGCCGTTACTGATGATACAGATGCGAGCAGGTTTTTTCTTCTTATACTTTGATACCCTATAACTACCACATCTTCCAGTGAAGCTGCATCTTCCTGCATAGCAATTGAGAGGGAAGTCTGACTGCCTACATTAATTTGCTGTGCTTTAAATCCTACTGACGAAAAAAGAAGAACAGTATTTGCCTTTTCCGGAACAGCAATTGTAAAACGTCCATCATTGTTTGTTGCTGTAGCTGTTTTTGTTCCTTTAACAGAAACCGTTACCCCACTGATGGCATCTCCGTTTTCCTTTGTAACACGGCCTGAAACAGTTTTTTGCTGTGCGATAGACGTTATAAAGGAAAATAAAAAAATTAAGAGAAAATAAAATTTACTTTTCATATAGCTGTATTATTTTTTATTTATATTTTTAAAAAAACAAGGCATTAACTCTGGTGATAAAGCTGGATTGTTTAATAAAATCAGCAATCATTTTTTAACTTAATAAACTTCTTTGCAAATGTTTCGAATAACAAGTCTACACTTATTATTTTTAGAAAAATTAAAGAGAATCAACTTTTTTTATGCAATCGTTCCCGATAACGTGTGCAATTTTGATATTAAAAAAAACCAGTTAAAAAATTAATACTTTTAGGTACAATTTCGATTATATAAAATTGAAATTTTTGCCATGAAGTTTGAGTCAGTAACCATTAAAGACATAGCAAAAGAATTAAATCTTTCTACTTCTACTGTATCAAGGGCATTAAGAGGAAGCTATGAAATAAGTGGCGAAACTAAAAAGCTGGTTTTAGAATATGCTGAAAAAATTAATTACCGGCCCAACCCTATTGCCTTAAGTTTAAAGGAAAGAAGAAGCAGGGCCATTGGAGTTGTGGTTAGTGAAATAGCAAATCATTATTTTTCGCAGGCTATCAATGGTATTGAATCAATTGCGTACAATAGAGGTTACCACGTAATATTCACACAAAGCCACGAATCGCAGGAGAGGGAAAAAGTAAATGTTCAGCATTTGGTATCAAGATCGGTTGACGGTTTATTAATTTCGCTTTCCAGCGAAACAACAGACCTTTCTTTTTTAAAAGATCTGCACGAAAAAGGATTTCCCATAGTTTTTTTCGATAGGATCTCTGATGAAATTGAAACCCATAAAGTTTGTGCCAATAACCGGCAGGGTGCTTTACATGCAACTGAACATTTAATTTACCAGGGTTTTAAAAAAATAGCTCATATTGCCAACTCTCCCTATTTATCAATTACAAAAGAAAGGTTGCTTGGCTATAAGGAAGCACTCGAAAAACACAATCTTCCATACAATGAATCGCTGATAAAATACTGTAATCATGGAGGGATGATTGTGGCAGAGATTGAAGAAGCTGTGGTATCATTATTTAAATCTAAAACAAAACCCGATGCAATTTTTACTGCAAGCGACAGGATAACAACAGTTTGCCTTCACGTATTAAAAAAGAAACAAAAAAAAGAAGTTGGGTTAATTGGCTTTACTAATACTGATTTAGGTGATCTTTTTCAAACACCATTAACCGTTATTCGCCAGCCTGCATTTGAGATAGGGCAAAACGCAACGGAATTACTTATACAAATTATAGAAAGTAAAAGACCTGTAACAGAATTTGAAACAAGAGTTTTGGAGACGGAATTAATTATCAGAGAATCTTCTTTGAAAAAGTAAGTAATTGATATGGGTTTACTTGTTTAAATTTTTTACATTCTTCAAAACAAATACAGGTTGTTTTTGAACAATAATGTTTACATTTTTCAGATCTATATCTTCTGCATCGGTTGCTACAAAACCATTTTGTGAAGAGATAACAACATTCTCAAAAAATACTTTGTGTACAGGCATTTCCGGTAGGCCAGTAATTGATATTGCAGTTTTAGCACCATTGCAAAAAACATTGCTGATGTAAAAATCTCTGAACTCAGGAGTTTTATCACGCACAGCAGTGCTTGTGGTTTTTGCGGTGCCTGCAGGTACATCTTCATAATAAGTATCAAATGAAATGGCATCGTTCACAATATCACTCATAAAAATATTACTGATAAAAATATCTCTCACTAATCCTCCTCTGCCTGCATTACTTTTTACCCGAATGCCAACATCAGTTCCTACAAAATTGCAATCGCTTACAAAAATATTTTTCATACCGCCATCTGTATTACTGCCAATTACAAAGCCGCCATGGGCATGGTATACATTACACCCTGCAATTAAAATATTTTCAAGATTTGCTTTATCAGTATTATCATTTTTACCGCTGCTCTTCATACAAATTCCATCATCCCCCACACTTACATTGCATTTGTAAATCACAACATTTTTGCTGGCACTTATATCTATTCCATCACCATTCTGTGCTGCATATTCATTAAAAATATTTACATACCGTATAGTGAGATTAAAGCAGTTGTTGGGATAAAAAACAAACTTGGGAGAATTGCGCAATGTTACATTTTCTATTAAAATATTTTGGCAGTTAACAAGATAAAGCATGTAAGGCCGCAGAAAATCTCTTGCCGGAAGATAACCCTCTGCAGAAGGCTTTACATTTTTCTCTTTCAATTCTTTTAAAAAATCTTCACCTTCCATTGCCTGTTTTGTTGGCCACCAAAGTGAGCCATCTTTACTTACCGCACCTCCAGAAGATGTAAATTCTTTCCATTGCGATGCAGAAACTTTTATTTTTTTTACAGGCCGCCAGCTATCGCCTGCACCATCAATAATTCCTTCACCTGTAATAGCAATATTTTTAAGATCATACCCATAAATGGGTGAAGCTGGTACATAATTGCTGCCGGTTTTAGATGATTTAATCATTGGATATTGAGAATGATCTTTTGTGAAAATTATGAGTGCGCCTCTTTCTACATGCAGATCAATATTGCTTTGTAACTGAATTGGCCCTGTAAGCCACAAGCCGGCAGGTACAATAACTTTACCACCCCCGGCAGCTGCACATGCAGCAATTGTTTTTTCAAATGCATTTGTATTTAAAGTTTGCCCATCACTTGCTGCACCATAATTTGTTATTGAAAATGAACGATCAGGAAATGCAGGAACAGTAACAATTGGCATTTGAAAGGGTGCATTCTTCGTGTACCAGGCAATATCTTTTTCCTGTGCATTTATTTTGCTTACAAATACAAATTGTGTTATCAAAAATATTGTTGTGCATGCAGCAAAATTTATTTTTTTATAAAAGGATATTTTCATTTTTTGATCTGATATTTAATTATATAATCATCAAGCCAAAATTAAGTCATCACATTTTTGAGAAGGCAATTAGTTACGGAATCGTTCCCGATAAATTGTTATCAAAACATAACACTTGGAAAAAGAATTAATTTTAATTAGATAAATGATAGTATAAATGCCATTCGCTCAAAAAGAAAAAATCCTTATAAAAATTATTGCTTGTTTTATTTTTATCATAGCCGTCTTCCCATCTTTACATGCACAAACCGCTTTGCCAGATGGAACAGTGAAAATATTATTTACCCCGGGAAATGCTGCCAATAGTTTTATACCCTCGCACACACTTGGCGCCGCATTCGATGGGCATGAAAAAGGTGATATAGACCACATGCTCACTCCGGAAAATATCATGGAAATGCGTAGCGTAGAACTTACTCCATTAAGTTACCGGCTACGCACAGAACTGGAAGGTGAGGTATGGCACTGGAACCCAAATGGTACATGGAGCGAAAGCGGAAAGCAGCAGGGATATTGGGTTTCAGACAGCACATCTTTAAAACCAATCAATATTTCGCATGGATATTTTTTACCGCGGAGAGGAAATACAATTGACCAGGCCAATAACACCGGCTATTCGAGAGTTGATGACGGCAATGTAAAAACATTTTGGAAAAGTAATCCTTATCTGGATGAATACTTTACAAAGGAATCAAATGCTATTCATCCACAATGGGTGGTTGTAGATCTCGGTAAATTAATGGATGTAAATGCAATTCGTATTAATTGGGGAAATCCCTATGCAACTTCTTTTAAAGCCGAGTATTCATTAGATAACGGCTCGGCTTATTTTGAACCTTATCAGCCGGGCATGTGGCATCCGTTTTCTAAAAAAAATATAAATGATCAAAGGGGAGAAAATAAAACAGTTATCCTTTCTGACAAGCCGGTTAAAGCACGACTGGTACGAATTACAATGATGCAAAGTGCATACATATCAACAAAAATTTCCGGTGATATTAGAGATAGATTGGGATTTGCAATTAAAGAAATCGAGTTAGGCTTTCTGGATAAAAATGGAAAATTTACTGATTGGATAAAACATGCTCCGAATCACTATAATCAAAGCAGAATATCTGTATCATCAACCGATCCGTGGCACCGTGCTACTGATAAAGATGTAAATATTGAACAGGCAGGGATAGACCGTTTTTTTAATTGCGGCATAACGAATAAGCAGCCAACATTAATGTCTGTTGGATTGTTGTATGATACGCCGGAAAATATGGAATCGATGCTAAAATACCTCCTGGCAAAGCATTATCCGGTAGAAGAAATGGAAATGGGTGAAGAGCCTGAAGGGCAATTAATTTCTCCTGTGGATTACGCCTCGCTTTATTTTCAATGGGCAAATAAATTAAAACAAATAGCTCCGAATATTCGCATGGGAGGTCCGGGCTTTGCGGGCTTGGCTTTTGCCGAGCAGGATAGCAGTACTTTTTCAGAGGCCAAATGGACAAGTATTTTTATAGATTATTTGAAAAAGCATAATAGCCTTAACTGTTTTAATTTTTTCACTACTGAATGGTATCCCTTTAGCGGAGAGTGTAAACCCAGTGCACCACAACTTGCTGCAGCAGCAGAAAGGCTTGATATTGCCTTAAGAAATATTCGTGCTGTATTGCCTCCGGATATTCCCATATACTTTACCGAGTATGGTTATTCGGCATTTAGCTTACAGGCCGAAGTAGAAATAGAAGGAGCATTAATGTATGCAGATATTTTGGGGAAATTTTTAAGTGTGGGTGGCAGCAAAGCTTTTATGTATGGGTATGAACCGGCATATCTTGAAAAAGATAATTGCGGTTGGGGTAATAATATTTTATTTGGCCTGGATGATGATGGAAAAATAATTTATAAAACTGCCGCATATTATGGTATGCAAATGCTTACAAAATATTGGGCTCAGCCTTCTAATAGTACATTGGGATTTTTTCCGGCAAACTGTAATATTGTAAATGAAAAAAA
>JALYYX010000206.1 GCA_030946075.1 Bacteroidota bacterium
CTGTGAAACCGTTTGCCTTTGAGGCTTTACACGCATGTTAAAATCCTGTATAAATTTTTCTACCATTAAATACAAGCCATGCAAAGCGCCCCATACCACAAACGTCCATTGTGCGCCATGCCACAAACCACCCAGCAACATTGTTATCATCAGGTTTATGTATGTTCTGAATTTTCCCTTTCGGTTTCCCCCTAATGGAATATATAAATAATCCCGTAACCATGCTGATAAAGTAATGTGCCATCTTCTCCAGAAATCTGAAAAACCTATTGCTGCATAGGGATATAAAAAGTTTTCCGGCAATACAAAACCCAAACATGAAGCCACACCAAGTGCACACGATGAATAACCTGCAAAGTCGAAAAATATTTGGCCGGAAAACGCCAGCACTCCCATCCATGCATCAAGCGTATTTAATGGCGCATTGGAATTAAAAACTGTATTTGCAGAAGGTGCAAGCATACTGTCTGCTAAAACAACTTTCATAAACAAACCGAGAGAGATCAATAATAATCCATTCATTAATTGTTTTTGAGTTGCAGTTCTTGGTGTTTCAAATTGCGGTACCAGTTGCGGCGGACGAACAATAGGGCCTGCAACAAGGTGAGGAAAGAATGTTACGAACAATGCAAAATCCAACATTGATTTTACAGGCTCACTTCTTTTTTTATACATATCAATTGTATAGCACAATGTTGTAAATGTATAAAAGGAAATACCTGCCGGTAAAATAATATTTGGTTTTGCGGGATGATAATTAAACCCAATTGCATTTACCAGATGTGTAAAATTTTCCAGTAAAAACCCGCCATACTTAAAAAAGCAAAGCATGCCAAGGTTTCCGCATAGGCTTATTACCAGCAGCAATTTTCTTTTATGCTTATTGGGTTGTGTGTACAAAGCCCTTCCTACATAAAAATCAACAATGGTAGCCAGCCATAGCAACAGAACAAAAGGAGGATTCCATGCCGCATAAAAAATATAGCTTGCTATTAAGAGGTTTATTTTTTTTACTTTCCATGCAAGAGGAAGATTATGCAGAATAAGCATAATAATAAAAAAAACGATGAAGGTGTAAGAATTGAAAACCATAACTGATAAATTTTACAGGTTATTTTTTGCTTTTTTATTAGGAAACGTCCATCCTTTTTGCTCAAGTATCGGAATTAAATTTTTTGTATAGACGATTGCATCAGATGGTTTCAAATGCGAAAACTCAGGGCACTGAAAATGAGCGATAGCGGGATAATCTTCAAAATAAATTCCGGGCAGATTTGTTACCGCTAAAAGCCTGTCCCAATATTTTTCTCTTGGATAACCCATTTTTTCTCCCATTAAAAAAGGTCCGCTGGAGGGGCTTCTTACAAAAATTATCTGTCCGCCTCTTGCTTTTATTTTATCAACATCTGTTTTTACAGTTGCTAAAATTGAATCTAATTTTTTGCCGCTTGCCGGCGGTTCCAAAGTTATCTTTCTATAAAAATCCCATAATCCTTTTACCTGGTTTTGCAAATTGGTATCAGTTAAAAATTTGTTCGTCATTAAATTTTGTCTGTCGAAAGTTATTCTTCCAAAATCCATTGGGCATTCACAAGGCAAAGCAAAAACACCTTTGCGTTTTGGCACAGATAATTTGTCCAAAAGTGCGTTCAATGAGAAATACTCTTTATCAAGAAAAACAAGATTTGATTCCAAACCGTGATTTACCAGAAAGCTGAAACGCTGGGCGGGTGTACGCTTTTTATAATATGCAATACGGGTTTTTGGTTCAGTGATATTGTTTGGTGCAGTTGTAAAGAATAATATCTCTGTTACATCAATGACCAACTTTCCTTTAAAATTTTTATCATTGGCAAGGTCATCCAAAACAGGCAGTGGAGAATTTCCTTCTATTGCAAGCTGGATAGGATTATCACCGGTAAGAGATTTCCAGGTATCAATATCAAGATCATATTTATGGCGTGAGGAGCCTATAAAAACAGTTGCTTTATCAGCAGGCTCATAAACCATTGCTCTTTTATCACTCCATAAAGATTCGCCATCATCGTAAGCCGGTGTTACTCCTTTGTTACGCAAATAAAGCTCCCAACTTGCGATAGAGGAAAACACTAAGATGAGTGTTAACACAGCAGCTTTTACTAAATTTTTATTTTCCATTTATTTAGATTTTACAGATGAAACTTATTGAAAAAGGAGAGCAGTAACGAAGGTGTAAAAAATAGGAGGTCTCAAAAAAACAGTAAATTAAAGATAGGGTACTTTTTTAAAAAGGTATAAGGTTAAATTTGTTATTCAAAATGAAATTAATTTGAGCAAAGAACATCATTATTCATTAACTGTAAAATGGACAGGTAACACCGGCGAGGGCACAAATAATTATACAGCATATAATCGCAGTCATTCTATATCATCAGTAAATAAAATGGAAATAGAATGTTCTTCTGATCCATCATTTCGTGGAGATAAAACAAAGTATAATCCTGAAGAGCTTTTGGTTGCATCTTTATCAGCCTGCCACATGCTTTCTTATTTACATTTATGTGCAGAAGTAGGGGTAATAGTTACAGATTATTCAGATGATGCTACAGGAACAATGCTACAAACAAATGATGGTGGCGGCCATTTTACTGAAGTAACTTTATATCCTGAAGTAACAATTGCAAACGAATCAATGATAAGTAAAGCAATTGAATTGCATCATACCGCAAACCAACGCTGTTTTATTGCGAGCTCATGTAATTTTCCTGTTCATCATAAACCAACAATAAAAATAAAGGCATTTAACTAAAATGACACCAAAAGAAGTTGTGCAAAAATGGGTGGATGCATTTAATAATAAAGATGTTGAAATGCTGGCAGAACTTTATACAGAATCAGCCATTAATCACCAGGTTAATACAGAGCCATTACATGGAAGAGATTCAATAAAAAAAATGTTTGCCGATGAATTTGCAACAACAGAAATGGTTTGCATAATTGAAAATATTTTTGAAGATGGACAATGGGCTATTCTTGAATGGAAAGATCCATTAGGACTAAGGGGTTGCGGTTTTTTTAATATTGTAGAAAATAAAATCGTATTTCAAAGAGGTTACTGGGACAAGTTAACTTTTTTACGACAGCATAATTTACCCATTCCGAAGAACTAACAAAATGCTTACACTTAATTTTAATCCATTTCCGGTTCTATCTACCAGGCGTTTAAAACTAAGGCAGGTTATACAACAGGATGTTAGTGAAATTTTTTTTCTGCGATCAGATGAAAAAGTTTTGCAGTTTTTAGGCAAGAGCCCTGCCG
>JALYYX010000210.1 GCA_030946075.1 Bacteroidota bacterium
GAAATATTGCCGCTCCTTTCCCCACCAATTCTAAAAAGTAATTCTGAAGATGAAGGGTAGATTAAATTATCAAAAATTACATTGTTGCTGTTTAAAATATCTGCTACAGGATTTGTGTCTTTTGTAATCAACTGAACATTTACAAATTTAATTCCTGTTGCTTCACTCATCTCAATGCCTTTATCAGCCTGTATTACCATGTTCTTCAGTTCAATATTTTGAATATGCATTTCAGGTATTCCACGAATAAAGACAGCTTTTTCGGCGCCATTGCAAACAATATTATTTACATAAAATTTTTTGAATTGAGGTGTGGTTTCATTTACCGGTAGTGCCTCCACTTTAGGTGCTTCTCTCCTATCACCCACCAACACTACCGGATCTTTTGCTTCATAATACATATCAAATAAAATAGCGCTAGTAACAATATCTTTCATGTTGATATTGCTTATAAAAATATTTTCAACAATACCGCCACGCCCACGTGTGGTTTTAAACCGGAGGCCAATATCTGTTCCATTAAAAGTGCAATTCTCTACAAACAAATTTTTTGCACCACCGCTCATCTCGCTGCCTATTACAAAGCCGCCATGGGCATGGTACACAGTACAGTTTTTTACCAATAAATTTTCTGTAGGTATTCCTCTTTTTCTCCCTGCAGCATCCCTGCCGGACTTAATGCAAATACCATCATCACCCACATCAAAAGTGCTGTTCTCTATCAAAACATTTTTACAACTCTCCACATCAATACCATCACCGTTTTGTGCATAAGGAGGGTTTTTTGCATACACATTTCTTACGGTTAAATCTTCACACATCAAAGGATGTAAATTCCATGCAGGTGAATTTTGAAATGTTACACCTTCAAGCAAAACTTTTTTGCAGTGGGCAAATACCAAAAGATTGGGGCGAAGAAAATCTTTTACATCATTATAAAATGATGCGTTTTTATCTGATGAGATAACACCAGGATTATTCATCTTAGACCCCTTCAATGATTTTTCTGAAGGGTACCATATTTTTTTATCATCGCTTAATATTCCTCCTGACGATATTAATTTCTTCCATTGTGTTTCATTCAGTTTATCTTTTCTCACCATACGCCAGGCATCGCCATTGCCATCCACAATTCCAAAACCGGTAACAGCAATATTTTCAGCATTGTTAGCGCTTAATGGAGACTGGTTGCGCATTTGAGGAACACCTTCCCAATTGCCCTCTACCAATGGATACTGATCAAAATCTTTTGTGAATTGGAGCACTGCATTTTTTTGCAAATGAAGATTTACATTGCTTTTTATTTCAACCGGACCGGTTAACCAAAATCCGGGAGGGACCACCACCACGCCTCCGCCTTTTTTATTGCAATCGCTTATGGCTGCATTTATACTTTTTGTATTTAGAAAAATGCCATCAGCTTTTGCGCCATATTTTATAATATTGAAAGTATCTTTTTTAAAAGAAGGGAGATGAACTGCAGGCAATTTTGTTTGCGCTGAGAGGGCAAAAAATGAAACGCTTATAATAAAGCTTATTATTATTTTTTTAGACTGAATCACAGTTATTCTCATACAACAATTTTAACCCCATTATTACTATGAACACAGGCATTTGAAGTATTTATTTACGCAATCGTTACCGAAAACGTTCCCACTATTAAACCGGCTTGGCGATGTGCCGGATTTATTCATTTTTATCTATTGTAAACGAATAAATATTTGCAGATCCTGAGTCATTTGTTTGCGTTTGCCGGGTACAAAAAAATCCAATTTTTGCGCCTATCCACCGGCCGGGCCGGGCAGTAAAATTTTCTTCAGCAACTTTATAATTTATTCCATCTATACTATAACTAAAATTGCATGCCGCACCTTTTGAAACTTTTATTTTAAAAAAAATATTATCACCAAAAATTTTTTCAATTGTTGTTTCTTTTTCAGGCTGTCCTTTATCTGCCTGCATGCAAATATTTTGGGTTAAGTAAATGCCATCCGGCTTTTTTACCAATGATAAATAGGCATAGCTTGCTCCCATAATTATTAATCCTATTCTTTCACCATCAAGCCTGGGTTTAAATTGTAGTTTGGTAGTTGCAGTAAATTCTTCTGCAGGTAGTTTTTGTAAAAGGATATTCGGAACATCCCAATAATTTTTTGCGCTGTCGGGAATTTTATCTGAAAATAATTGCAAACCTTTTTTTGATGAATTAATAAATGCCCATGAAGTTTTTGGATTAGCCTGCCATTGCCATTGCAAACCCAGTGAATTATTTTTAAAATCATCCGATTCCTGTGGAGTGCTTCTGGGATAAGACTTTTCGACGTTTGGTTTTTTGTAGGTAAGAGCAGGCTCACCTTTACCATCGCCGTTTTTATCAACTCCGATTACAGGCCAATCATTTTTCCATTTCATTGGCTGGAGATGAACGACTCTTCCATACGCATCTTTATCCTGGAAATGAAGGAACCAATCTTCGCCAGTTTGTGTAGTAAGCCATGCTCCCTGGTGAGGGCCATTAATGGTTGTTGTTCCCTGATCCATAACAACTCTACGTTCATAAGGGCCGTAAATATTTTTTGAACGAAGAACCAATTGCCATCCCGTGCTTACGCCACCTGCAGGAGCAAAAATGTAATAATAATTATTACGCTTATACATTTTGGGGCCTTCAATTGTTGGGTCAGTTTCATGACCATCATACACCAATACACCTGCATCAATTGTTTTATTTGCTTCTGCATTCATCTTCTTTATAACGATAACACTTTTAATTCCTGCACGGCTGCCTGCAAATGCATGAACTAAATAAACTT
>JALYYX010000295.1 GCA_030946075.1 Bacteroidota bacterium
AATGGAATTGATCTTCAAAAATTTTCAAAACAAAATCTTAATGAAGAAATAAAGAATAAAATAAAAACATCTTTACCACAAATAAATGCTTTGAAAATATTGTGTGTGGGCAGAATGGTAAAAGACAAAGGGATTGAAGAGCTGGTAAATGTTTTTGAAAAACTTCAGCAATTTTATCAGTTGGAACTTATTTTGGTTGGCCCTTTTGAGCCACATTTAGACCCGTTATCATCACAAACACTTGATACTATAATCAATAACCCTTCAATAATCCACATTACCTGGAGCGATTCTATTGAATACTATATGGACATAGCGGATATTTTTGTACATCCTTCGCATAGGGAAGGTTTTCCTAATGTAATTCTTCAGGCAGGCGCAATGCACTTACCTGTGATTTGTTCGGACATTCCCGGGAATGCTGATATAATTCAGGATAAAAACACAGGATTGATGTTTGAAGTAAAAAATGAAATTGATCTTTACAAAAAATTAAAATATGCTATTGAAAATACAGAAGAAACTAAAAAAATTGCCGATGCCCTTTTTGAAGAAGTAACACAATTATACAGCAGAAAAAAAATTCACCAGGTAATATTAAATACCTATAACCGTTTATTGAAAGAACATGGAATTGAATAAACCAAAATATCTAAAAATTTTATTTATAAGGAAGGCAAATGACCTGTTTGCAGATAAGGCTGAAGAATTTATTTTACTTCATTACCCATCAGCAAAAATCGTTTCGGGAACAAGGCAACAAACTTTTCCGAAAGAATTATACAGCTGGGGGGGAGACATAATAATTTCCTATCTCTCACAATGGATTATTCCAAAAGAAGTTTTACAAAAAGCAAAAATTGCAGCATTAAATTTCCATCCCGGGCCTCCTGAATACCCCGGAATTGGCTGCACCAATTTTGCCATTTACAATCAGGAAGATGAATTTGGGGTTACGTGTCATCACATGAATCCCAAAGTTGATACCGGAGAAATTATTAACGTAAAGCGTTTTCCTGTTTTTGAAACTGATACAGTTTACTCTATAACTCAAACATGTTATGCCTATATTCTGAGCATGTTTTATGAGATCATCTATTTACTTATGAAAGGTGAAAATATTCCATCTGCAAATGAAACATGGAAACGAAAACCTTACCTACGAAAAGAACTTGATAACCTTTGCAAACTAACGCCTGATATGGATATTGATGAAATTGAACGAAGAATAAAAGCCACCCATTACTTACATCCCTGGGCTTTTATGCAAGTGGAAAATAGAGTAATAAAACTTACAGATGATGACATTAAACACAAAACCTATTTGGCTTATTTATCTCCTCAAAATATTACGTAGTTTTTTTCAAAATATACAATAAGTTAAATCTCTTTACGTTTTTATAGCAATACTTTCATCCAATATCTACTACCATGATACTAATTGGCTACTCCGGTCACTCGTACGTAATAAACGGTATCCTAAAATCAATTGGCTTAAAAGCCACCGGCTATTGCGACAATGAAGAAAAAAAATTCAACCCCTTTTCACTTAAATATTTTCAAAAAGAAACATCTGACGTAGGGCTTAAAGCTCTTACCCAGGAAGATTTTTTTATTGCTGTAGGCAATAATGCAGTAAGAAAAAATATTTATAACAATCTTGCTATAAGAAATTTATTACCTATAAATGCTATTCATGCAACATCGGTAATTGATGACAGCGTTGACTTTGCATCACATGGCGTAATGATATCGGCAAATGTTTCAATCAATGCTTTGGCCAAGATTGGTATCGGCGCAATCTGCAACACATATTCTATAATCGAGCATGAGTGCATTATTGGAGATTTTGCACACATTGCACCTGGTGCAGTTTTGTGCGGCAATGTACATGTTGGTGAAAATAGTTTTGTAGGTGCAAAATCTGTAGTGCGTGAAAATATTAAAATCGGAAAAAACGTAATTATCGGAGCAGGTTCAGTAGTTGTAAAAGATATTCCTGATAATGTAAAAGTTGTGGGCAACCCTGCCCGCATTATAAAATACAATTAAGCTATCAAGTATCCCTTAACTTTACACCTGAAATTTAAAATTTAAATGAAGGTATTAGTTACAGGTGGTGCAGGTTATATTGGCTCCGTTCTGGTTAGGCAATTATTACAAAAAAATTATAGCGTTAGAGTTTTAGACTCATTAAAGTTTGGCGGAGATGCATTATATGATGTAATGCTCCACCCCAATTTCGAATTTATTAAGGGTGATATTAGAAGTGAGGCTGATGTAGATGCCAGCCTTAAAGGAATAGATGCCATTGCTCACCTGGCTGCTATTGTTGGAGATCCGGCCTGTAAAAAATACAGTGATGAGGCGAATGAAACTAATTGGAAAGCATCAAAAAAATTATTTGAAAAAGCTGAAAAAGTAGGCATTAAGAAGTTTGTATTTGCAAGCACATGCAGTAACTATGGCAAAATGGCGAATGCAAAAGATTTTGTTACAGAAACTTCAGAACTAAGGCCTGTTTCTCTTTATGCTGAACTAAAAGTTAAGTTCGAAAAATTCTTATTGCAAGAAAAAAAAGATTCAAACATCAGCAGCACATCTCTGCGTTTCAGTACTGTTTATGGCTTTTCACCCCGGATAAGATTTGACTTAACAGTAAATGAATTTACCCGTAATGCCGTTATTAATGGCGAACAGGAAATTTGGGGACAACAATTCTGGCGACCTTATTGCCATGTTGATGATTTGGCAAGATCAGTTATCACAATATTCGAAACCCCTGAAGAAAAGGTTAGAGGCAATGTGTTTAATGTAGGATGTACTTCAGAAAATTATCAAAAAGGAAAGATTATGGAAGAAGTTTGTAAGGTTGTTCCGAATGTAAAAGTGCATTATGTGGAAAGCTCAGAAGATCCAAGAGATTACAGAGTGAATTTTGACAAAATAAAAAATGAATTAGGTTTTACTATTACAAAAAAAGTTCCTGATGGCGTAAAAGAAATTTATAAACTTGTAAAAACAGGAATTATTACTGACCCTTTTGAACAAAAGTTCAGAAATATCTGATATTCATTTTTATACAGAAACGGAGCGTTTATATAACGCTCCGTTTTTTTTTATAGGTTTGCACATCAATATTTTTTAATTACGTTATGCTATTGATAACCACAAAATAGTAGTATGCTGTTATTATCCGGGCCAAACATTGCCGGCAATGAATGGAAATATATAAAAGATTGTCTTGATACAGGCTGGGTAAGCAGCGTAGGCGCATACGTGGAGAAGTTTGAGAAAATGACTGCTGATTTTGCAGGATGCAAATATGCCGTAGCAACAAGCAGTGGTACTACTGCGCTACATACTTGCTTAATTTTAAATGGGATTGAAAAAGATGATTACGTAATTGCACCTAATATAACTTTTGTTGCCAGCATCAATTCTATAAAATACACAAATGCAGATCCTATTCTTATTGATGTGAATGCTGAAACCTGGCAAATGGATCTGGATCTCTTAGAGGAATTTTTATCAACAGAAACAGAAATAAAAAATGACAATTCTATTTATAAAAAAAATAGAAGAAAAATAAAAGCAATAATGCCCGTTCATGTTCTTGGTAATATGTGCGATATGGAAAGGCTCATAAATATTGCTGAAGAATATAAACTCACCGTAATTGAAGATGCTACAGAGGCTTTAGGTTCTTATTACAAAAACAAGCATGCCGGAACGTTTGGCCTAATGGGTACTTTCAGCTACAATGGAAATAAAATTATTACAACAGGCGGAGGCGGTATGA
>JALYYX010000327.1 GCA_030946075.1 Bacteroidota bacterium
AATGGTTTTTTTAAGCCAAATATTTCAAGCCTGGTTGGTACATTATATAAAAATAATGATCCAAGAAAGGACAGTGCATTTTCTATTTTTTACATGGGCATAAATTTGGGCGCAATGATCGGCGGCGTTTTGTGTGGGTATGTGGGGCAAAGAATAAACTGGCATTATGGATTTGGATTGGCAGGATTATTTATGATATTAGGTTTGGTTGTTTTTTCAATGGGTAAAAAAGGACTCGGAGATAAAGGCTTACCACCACAAACAGCGGTTCTTCATAAAAAAATATTTGCGGGATTAAATCAGGAAACAATTATTTATCTCGGCACTTTATTAATTATTCCTTTTGTTGTATATCTGTTTCATGTATATGGTGCGATGGATTTCATAATGCTTGGCCTGGGATTGCTTTCTCTTGTTTATATTTTATACGTAGCATTTAAATTAGAGAAAGAAACAAAATTTAAATTGCTGGCAGCAATTGTAATGATAGTTATGTCAATAGTATTTTGGGCATTTTATGAGCAGAACAGCGGCTCATTAAATTTATTTGCAATGCGAAATGTTGATATGAATGTTTTCGGAATAAATCTTCCGCCACTTTCAGTAAATAATTTTCTTCCACCGTTTTGGGTGATCGCATTAAGTCCGGTATTTGCCTGGTTATGGATATGGCTTAGTAAAAGAGGCAAAGAGCCAAGCACACCATTAAAGTTTGCATTATCTTTTATCTTTTTAGGAATTGGCTTTTATATTTTTTACCTGGGATGTAAATTCAGCAGTAACGGATTAATTTCTTTATTCACTTTTATTTTGGGTTATCTTGTAATTGAATGTGGAGAGTTGTGTATATCACCTATTGGATTATCAATGATAACTAAACTTGCACCCATAAAAATTGTAGGCATGGTGATGGGTATTTGGTTTTTAGCAAGTGCTATAGGAGAATTTCTTGCAGGAAAAATTGGCTCACTTATGAGCGTGCCTGAAGCTTTGGTAAACGATCCAGTAAAATCGCTGCCTTATTATGCGGATATTTTAAATAAGATTGGCTTAAGCTCAATAGTATTGGGCATACTGTTAATATGCCTTGTTCCTTTTTTACGAAGGTGGATGAAAGATATTCATTAATAATTTTTCATAATCAAAATTAATTTCAATACTTAATGCCGGTAAAAACGCTTAAATATCTTTCACCCGCAATTGTATATGTTCTTGCCTTTATTGCTTTTTCTTTCACAGGATGGGTTACTTGGATTGCTATGTTGTATGCATGGTTATTTTTACCATTAATTGAACTCATTATAAAGCCAGATTCAAAAAATTTAGATGAAGCAGAAATAGAAATAGCAAAAGCAGATAAATATTATGATTATCTACTTTACTTTTTTGTAGTTCTGCAATTTACTGCTCTCCTTTATTTTTTATTTGTTATGAGAAATACTGAGCAACTAAGCTTGTGGGAAGTTGCTGCCCGCATTTTAACTATGGGATTGCTTTGCGGAAGTTTTGGAATTAATGTAGGACATGAATTAGGGCACCGCATAAATAAATTTGAACGGGCATTGGCAAAAGCAGCTTTGCTTACATCATTATACATGCATTTTAAAATTGAGCATAATAAAGGCCATCATAAAAAAGTTGCTACGCCAGATGACCCTGCAAGTGCACGTTATAACGAATCACTCTATGCCTTTTATTTCAGAACAATAATATTCTCATATTTCTCAGCATGGCATATTGCCAATGAAGAAGTAATGAAAAAGGGCCTTCCTGTTTGGCACTATAAAAATGAAATGTTGCAGGCTCAAATCATCCAAGTAGTATTTGTAGCAATTATATTTTTCTTTTTTGGTTGGGTAGTTACAGCATATTATTTATTGTCAGCCTTTGCAGGAATTTTATTACTTGAAACTGTGAATTATATTGAACATTATGGCTTACAACGAAAACCAATTACAGATGGAAAATATGAGAGAGCCCAGCCGCAACATAGCTGGAACAGTAATCATATCTTAGGCAGATTAATGTTATTTGAATTAAGCCGGCACAGTGATCATCATTATTTAGCCAGCAAAAAATATCAGTTGCTGCAACACCATGATAATGCTCCACAATTGCCTACCGGTTATCCGGGTAGCATGCTATTATCACTTATACCACCAGTATGGTTTTATATAATGAACAGGAAGATAAAAGCCATGCAATTAAACCATTGATCCAGTTCTATCCCTGAATATTCCAAATAATTTCCTGTGGAAATTATTCCTCATTGATTTAAAACGAGCATTGTTTTTTCTTCTAAAATACTTTACCAATACTCATTTATAAAAAAGGCATAATACTTTCTCTGTATTCAATAATTAAAATTATTAAACATGAGACCAATATGGACGGGTGCTATAGGTTTTGGCCTGGTAAACATTCCTGTAAAACTTTACAGTGCTACACAATCCAGCAGTCTTGATCTTGATATGCTTGATAAAAAAGATCACTCCAATATAAAGTTTATGAGGGTGAATGAAAAAACGGGTAAAGAAGTTAAGTGGGAAAGCATTGTAAAAGGATATAAATACAATAACGATTATGTGATATTAGATGATAAGGATTTTGAAGCCGCAAGTGCTAAAAAAACAAAAACGATCGAGATATCTGATTTTGTAAAAGAAGATGAGATCAGCAGTATTTATTATGAAACACCTTATTACATTGAGCCAGATAAATCAGGAACAAGAGCTTATGAATTATTATTGCAGGCTTTAAAAAAAACAGGTAAGGTAGGTGTTGCTACTTTTGTAATGAGAAGCAAAGAAAGCCTTGCTATATTGCGGCCTGATGAAAGTGTTTTAGTTCTTAACCGAATAAGATTTGAAGAAGATATACGTGATCCCAAAGAACTTACTTTGCCTGAACATACTCCTGTTAAACCTGCAGAGTTACAAATGGCAGTATCACTCATCAACCAGCTTTCAGGAAAATTTAATGTATCAAAATATAAAGATACTTACCGTGAAGAATTATTAAAGCTCATACATGCAAAAGCAAAAGGACAAAAAATAGAAGCGCCTAAAATGAAAGTGGTTCACAGCAAAACGCAGGATTTAATGAGCCAGTTAAAGGCAAGTCTTGATACTTCAACAAAAAGAAAAAAAGCATCCTAATATGGCACTCGAACTTTATAAGAAAAAAAGAAATTTTAATGAAACGCCGGAGCCGGAAGGCAAACAGAAATCTTCAAAATCCAAGCTGGCATTTGTTGTTCAGCGACATAAGGCATCGCACCTTCATTATGATTTTAGGTTAGAGATGGATGGGGTTTTAAAAAGCTGGGCTGTTCCTAAAGGGCCATCTTTAAATCCAAAAGATAAACGGCTTGCAATGATGGTGGAAGATCATCCCTACGATTATAAGGACTTCGCCGGAATAATTCCATCTGGGTATGGTGCCGGCATTGTAGAAATATGGGATGAAGGAACGTATTCTGATCTTGAAAATTCCGATATTAAAACTGCACAAAAAATTTTAAAGGCCGGATTACATTCCGGCAATTTAAAATTCAGATTATTTGGTAAAAAATTAAAAGGCGAATTCGCAATTGTAAAATTAAAAGGCAAGGAAGATAATACATGGCTGCTTATAAAACACAATGATGAATACGCAGTAAATGAAGATTATAACAGCGAACTGGAAACTCCTGAAAATTCTCCAATAAATAAATGGCTTGCGGAAAACAAACCTGAAAGATTGGTAAGCCGCACAAAAAATTCTTCTGCAAAAGAATCAGGTTCTCATAAAAAAAAAGTTTCCTGAGAACTTCAGTAAAAAATAGCAGAAAGCTCGCCAGCTTCATACAACCCATGCTGGCAAAGGAAACTGAAGAGCCTTTTGATGATAAAAACTGGCTGTACGAAATTAAATGGGATGGTTACCGTGCTGTGGCTGAAGTAAATAAAGGCGATGTAAAATTATATTCCCGCAATGGAAATACTTTCGAAAATTCCTACCCTATTGTGGTAAATGAATTAAAAAAAATAAAAGCGAAGGCAGTTCTTGATGGAGAAATTATTGTTCTGAATGATGAAGGCCATCCTGATTTTCAATTGCTGCAGCACTATGAAGAGAACCAACATCGCCCTATTCAATTTTATGTATTTGATGTTTTGTCATTGAATGGAAAAAGCACCTGCGAACTTCCACTAACAGATAGAAAAGAATTATTACAAAGTATCATTCCAAAAAATGAAGTGATAAAATATTCTGATCACATAATGGAAAAAGGAATCGCTTTTTTTAATGCAAGCACAGAAAAAAACCTTGAAGGCGTGATGGCTAAAAAAGCTGATAGTCTTTATTACATTGGTAAAAGAACAAACGAATGGCTTAAAATAAAAAATCATAAAACACAGGAAGCAATTATATGTGGCTGGACCGATCCTGGGGGAGCAAGAAAATATTTTGGTGCCCTGGTATTGGGAATTAAAAATGGCAATAAACTAAAATACATTGGTCATACTGGTTCAGGTTTCAATCAAAAGTCTCTAAAAGAAATGTGGGATTTCTTACAGCCGCTAAAACAATCCCAGTCTCCTTTTGATGAGAAAGTAAAAACCAATATGCCGGTAACATGGGTGCAACCAAAATTGATATGCGAAATAAAATTTACTGAAGTAACAAGGGAAGGAATGCTTCGGCATCCCATATTTCTGCACCTTAGAGAAGATAAATTAATAAACGAAGTAAATATGTCACAAACAAAAACCGTAAAAAAATCTGAAATTAAAAAAATAGACAAAGGCGAAAAGCAAATTGAAGATGCAGAAAATGAAAAAGAGAAGCCATCCGATAAAACATATTCTTTTGGGAAAACAAAAGTAAAAGTAACCAACACAAACAAAATTTATTTCCCTGATGAAGGCATAACAAAAGGCGATGTAATAAATTATTACATTGAAATGGCTGATTATATTTTGCCTTATTTAAAAGGAAGACCACAATCTTTATTAAGAACTCCTAATGGAATTAATGCTAAAGGTTTTTTTCATAAAGATGCAGGCGAAGGAACTCCTTCCTTTGTAAAAAAGAAAAAGCTTTTTTCTGAATCAACCAACAAAGACATCAACTATATTATTTGTGATAATAAGGCTACGCTTACGTATCTCAATAATATGGGAAGCATTGAGATTAATCCATGGCATTCAACTTTAGAAAAACTTGATAATCCCGATTATTTAATTATTGATATTGATCC
>JALYYX010000352.1 GCA_030946075.1 Bacteroidota bacterium
TTTACACCTCTTTTAGTAGCATACACAAAAATAGTTGATGAGCCATAAATAACATATCCGGCGGCAACCTGTTTATTTCCCAGTTGTAAAAAATCCTGTTCTGTAGCAGGAGTTCCTATTTCTGTTACACGCCTATAAATACTAAAAATAGTTCCGATGGAAACATTTACATCAATATTGCTGCTCCCGTCCAGCGGATCGAACATGCAGATATATTTTGAATTGTTGCTTATGGGATCATCAAATACAACAATATCATCCAGCTCCTCACTTGCAACCCCTGCGCAACTTATTCCGTGGCGGAGAACCCCAACAAACTGATCATTGGCAAATTCATCCATCTTTTTTACTTCCTCGCCTTGTACATTTATGTTACCTGTATCGCCTAAAATATCTACAAGCCCTGCTTTATTCACTTCTACATTTACTCTTTTAGCAGCAAGTCCAATATCTCTCAGCAAACCTGCAAGTTCGCCTGTAGCTTTTGGAAACTCACGCATTTGCTGAATGGTAAACTCATCCAGCGTAAGTATTTTTCTATCAACAATCATGTAAAAAAATTAAATAAAGCCTGCAACAAATGTAAGTGCTATTAGGGAATTGAAGATGCAGAGGGGAAATATTCAGAAAAGAAAAAATGTAAATAAATACTTTTAGAAATTACTAATCGAAAACGTACTGACCTTTTTTATTAACCATAACAACAGGAATTTGTTTTTTCTCTTCAAATTTATCAAACACCTCTTTTAATTGCATGGCAAATTTTTGCAGTTGTTCGTTTTTCTTTGTGGTCATGTTTAAATATTCAACAGATTTTTTTACGTTATATTTTATCGGGAAAACATGTACCGGTATAAAATCCTGACCATTGGCTTTCGCATAGCTGGTCATTATGTACAATTCTTCAATCTGATCGTCAGTTAAAGGAATGCAGCCAACAGAAACGCAACTACCATGAATATAAATCTCACCTCCCGGCCTTAATGAATCACTTAAAATTCTATCAGATGCATTAGGATAATTTATTCCAAGAGCTAAATGATAATTGCTGTTGGGATTAAATTCATTTATGTAATAAAACCCTTCAGGAACCTGGTAGTCACCCTGGAATCTTTTGGGCCCCATAGTTCCGCTTTGCATGCAAACTTTGTACGTTTTAAATAATTTGAATTGCTCTCTTGCATCATTCTTTACCCAAACTTCGAGCTGAGCATCATATTTAAAAGAACGTATGTAAACATATTTTGCAGGCCAACGCAACCCTTTCTTTTCAAACTCTTTTTTCAAACTATCTTCCTTGCGGTTAAATATATCAAGGGTTTTAAAAGATGATTTTTTATACTCATTAAAAGATATATTGATGGCAGTTTGAGCAAAAGAAATATTTGCTGCAAAAGATGTAACTATTATAATAAGAAAAGATTTCAAGTGCAGATTCTTCATTGATGCAGCCTTTGGGTTTTATTAGTAACGCAAAAATATAGGTTTTATTTAGAAAGAGAAATACTTGCTTTGGCTTTAACAACTCTTTTATTGGTTATAAATTTCCTCTTTCTGCTTGTTCTCTTTCAATTGCTTCAAACAATGCTTTAAAATTTCCTTTACCAAAGCTCTTAGCACCTTTGCGTTGAATGATCTCGAAAAACAGTGTGGGCCTGTCTTGCACAGGCTTGCTGAATATTTGCAAAAGATAACCTTCATCATCCCTATCAACCAATATTCCCAGATCATGAAGAGGCTTTAGGTCTTCATCAATATGCCCTACCCTTTCTAAAAGTGTTGCATAATAACTGTCAGGAACTTTTAAAAACTCTACACCGCGGCTTTGCAGATCGGTCACTGTTTCAATAATATTATTTGTTGCAATGGCCACATGCTGCACGCCTTCTCCATCATAAAATTCGAGATATTCTTCTACCTGGCTTTTCTTTTTTCCTTCAGCAGGCTCGTTGATCGGGAATTTTACAAAACCATTTCCGTTGCTCATCACTTTGCTCATCAATGCAGAATACTCTGTAGAAATATCTTTATCATCGAAGGTTAAAATATTTTTGAAACCCATCACCTCTTCATAAAATTTTACCCATGGGTTCATTTGGTTCCACCCAACATTTCCTACACAATGATCAACATATAACAGTCCTGTATCTTTCGGATTATAATCTGACTTCCATTCACGATAGCCGGGCATAAAAATGCCAGTGTAGTTTTTTCTTTCAATAAAAAGATGGACCGTGTCGCCATAAATATGTATGCCGCTCATTACAACTTCACCTGTATCGTCTTTTAAAGTTTGCGGTTGCAAATAACTTTTTGCGCCACGCTTTGTTGTTTCTTCCCACGCACTTTCTGCATCATCAACTTTTAATGCGATAACTTTTACACCATCACCATG
>JALYYX010000082.1 GCA_030946075.1 Bacteroidota bacterium
ATTAATGATTGTACTAACAGGTGTTTCTTTGTTACAGGAAACAAATAATATAAATCCTGAAGAAATAAGAATTGCAAAAACTATTTGTTTCATAAAAGTGATTTTCTTGTGTTTTAAAAATCTAACAACCAACCCTGATTAGAGGAAAATTTATTTTTTTCATAAAAATTATTTTAGTCATTTAATACAACCTTTTTAATTTCTCCGAATGGAGGACCAAAGCCCCAGTTTGAAACGTATAAATTTCCATCGGGCCCATAAGTAATTGCTGTTGCAAGAGAAAAACCTGTTGCAATTATATCTTTGGTACCATTTGCATTAACCCGTACAATCCTTCCTGCGCCAGGTGTTGGAAATATGGGACCAGTGGCATTTGGCACATAGGTATCTTCTAAAACATACATTCTGTCGCGATTGTCAAACGCTAAAC
This sequence comes from Bacteroidota bacterium, assembly GCA_030946075.1. Lineage (GTDB taxonomy): Bacteria > Bacteroidota > Bacteroidia > Chitinophagales > Chitinophagaceae > Ginsengibacter. Next base: position 431 of record JALYYX010000082.1, read on the forward strand.
CAAGTATAGTTGTAAAACCTGTACCCACAATTTGGAGTTGTCCGTCGGGAGTTATTTTGTAAATATTTTCGCTGCCATTAGTAATTGGGAAAAGCCCGAGATTGCCTACATAAAAATTTCCATGATAATCCAGTGCTGTTGGTACCACATGTCCCTGGCTTGCAGAAATATCTGCAACTCTTGTAATAGCACCCTCAGGTGTTACTTTTACCAAATCGCCGTGGTTAGGCTCTAAGGCATAAAAATTATTATTTACAGTTACCATGCTGTACCATACTCCATCAGGTTCAAAATCATCCGGTTCAGGATGTGCAACTGGATGAGCTTGTTGCCAACTGCCAAGATCGGCAACTAAAGTGTGCGATCCATCGGCATTAATTTTTACAATACCATTTGGTGTCGTTACTCCATGAGAGCATCCGGCTCCGGCGAGCAGTGCATAAAGAGTTTTCCCAATAAATGCAACATCAGATACTCCCATAATATCATGAATGCCTGATATTGTTGTAGGAAGCTGGTCTGTAACTGTAGTGCGTGTTCCATTGGATAGTATTTTAGAAATACGGCCCCCGGTTTCACTTCCAAAATAAGGACCAAAAGGAGGAGGCGCTTGCTGGCATGATCTTGCGGCAGAAGAGTTTGTTCCGCCTGTACCGGCTTCTGCCACATACAAGTTACCATCGGGACCAAACTTTAAACCACGGGGATGCTGCAAACCCGTAGCATATGTGGTAACTATGGCCGGGGTACCGGATGTTTTTGCAAGGCTACCGGTTTCTGCTGCAAGCACATTATTAGTTTCCGAAGACTTTATTTCTTTTTTGCACGATGCAAAAAGAAAAATAAGAAATAATATATGGAAGGATTTGTTGCTTTTACATATTTTAAAATAATCTTGAATTAAGTTTAGTAACTTTTGCATAAAAAAATATTTAAGTGATTAAAAATGTTTAAATGTGGTGGCTATAAATAGTTTCATAGTTTTTGGATCCGATTTCAGATTTTTTATTCAAAATCATATGTTGTGGTAATTCCATTCACACCAATTTTAATATTATCAACATAACCAATAAAGTTGTTTGAGAAAATTGGCCCTCCTGCCTGTAACCTTAAACCTCCGACGCCGGTTTGGTCATTTACAATAGTGGCTCCAGGATATTTTTTAATAAGATCGGGCAAAGAGCTAAGTACGCCTCCATGGTCAGGATCAGTTTGAGTACTAACAAATACAAACCAACCACCGTGTAGTGCATCCCATGTTTGCCATTTATTTTTTTCTGAATTTCCCTGATCAGGTATTGACGTACCGGCTACAAATTTTCCGGTTTGGTATCGTGGTTCGAATATGATGGTTATATCTTTAACACCATCCCCGTCAATATCTGCTAATAAATGTAACCCGTTGGCATCCACAGTTGAATCTCTCTGTTCAATGAAGTGTGAATATGATAATTCAGTAATTGATGACAAAGGCGTTCCGGAGTATTGAGTATTTCTTAATCTGCCGATACTCTTATCAGGGCTTGTAAATCGCATACTTCCTTTACCTAACAAAGGCGTAGAGGGGCCAGCATAAAAATCAACGAGGGCAAGACCTTTTGGCTCTTTTACCCAGCCATGTAAATCAGCATCAGTAACTATTACCGGTGGTATTTGAATTTCAACATTCTTATTTTTTTTGCATGCTATTAATATTGCGCAGGCAATAATTGAAAATACTATTAAAGATTTTGTTTTCATAAATAGTTTTTAGAAAGTGAATGATAAGAAGTAAATGTAATATCATGATCAACCGATGCAACCTATTATTCGCCTAAACAAAACAATAAGCGATATACAGTTTCAATAAGAGATGAAATGCTTTGGTGGATTTAAAATGTTGTATGTCGTAGAAACAGAACGTTCATCTATTTCAGCAACATGTAAGTGAAATACTGAAAGCAAAACAATAAATTGCATTATATAATAATTACATGGATAATTATAAAGAGAATGCTTTTATTTTTTCTTCCCGATACCGTTTATTGAGGCATGTGGTTTTTTGGGTAGTACAAATCATTGTATTTACAATAATTTATTCCGGTACTCTGTTACCAAAAGAAAATGGCTGGGGAGGGTTACTCTTAACTTCTACTATTTGGACAGCTCCATATATATTATATGCGTATCCGATTATGTATTGGTTTATTCCCCAATATTTATTGAAACAAAAATACCTGCAGTTTGCTTTACTATTAACCGGATGGGCGTTAATAGGCTGGTTTTTAAATTATTTATTTAGGGCAAATGTTTTAATTCCTTTTAGAAATTATATGCAATTGCCAACAGAAGGAGTTAATCGCAATCCTTGGTCGCCGGGCAGTTATTTTAATATGAATCTTATGGCCGGGTTTGGAAGCATGATAGTATTATTTAAGTATTGGTTTAAAAAGCAACAAGAGTGGATGCAGGCGGAAAACGAGAAGGTAAGTGCTGAATTGCAACTATTAAAAGCACAGGTACATCCACATTTTTTATTTAATACACTAAACAACATTTATTCTTTTTCTCTTGAGAATTCTCCTAAGACTTCGCAGTTAATTTTAAAGCTGTCCTCTCTGCTAAATTATATTTTATACGATTGTAAAACAGATGAAGTGTTGTTGGAAAAAGAAATCAGTGTAATGAAAGATTATATTGATCTTGAAAAAGAACGATATGGAAATACGCTGGAGATATCTATAAATATTGAGGGAGATATAAAAGATAAATACATTGCACCATTATTACTTTTGCCTTTTTTAGAAAATGCTTTTAAACACGGCACATCAGAACAGTTAGAAAAGCCCTGGCTGAGCATGGACATTTCTGTAAAGCAAAATACACTCCGATGCAAAATTGTAAACAGTAAAAATGAAAATATTTTAACCAGTGAAAACGGAATCGGAATACAAAATGTAAAAAAGAGATTACAATTTTTATATCCGCAAAAGCATGAATTAAAAATAGATACAGAGCCAGATTTTTTTGTTGTTTCTTTATTACTTCATTTAAAGAATGACAGCAAGCCTGCAGCTTTTAAAAAGCGGGGAAATTCTATAACTGAAAGTTTTCATCATGAAACTACGCTGCCTCTTAATTGATGATGAGCCACCTGCCTTAAAGGTTTTGCAATCGCATATTGCTAATGTAAATGGTTTGGAAATAATTGCACAATGTAAAAATGCCATTGAAGCTATAGATGTACTGCACGAAAAAGCAGTTGATCTTATCTTTCTTGATATTAAAATGCCCAAATTGCTGGGAACGGATTTTTTAAAAAGTCTTTCTAATCCACCTAAAATAATTTTTGTTACTGCTTATAGGGAGTACGCATTAGAAGGATACGAACTGGATGCCGTTGATTATCTTTTAAAACCGGTATCATTTGAAAGATTTGTAAAGGCAATCTCCAAAGTAAAAAAAATAATGGGCAATGAAGTGCAAAATCTTTCTGAAGAATACAAATCCAACCCTGAAGCATTTATTTACCTGAAGGTGGACAGAAATATGCAAAAAGTTTTTATAAATGACATCCTTTACATTGAAAGCTGGAAAGATTATATAAAAGTTTTTTTGAGCTCAAGTAAAAATTTATTGGTTAAGCAATCTATCTCCTCTATGGAAAATCTTTTATCTGTTCATCGTTTTTTACGGGTGCATCGTTCATATATGGTTTCCATTGATAAAATAACCGGCTTTAATAATTTATGTGTGCAAATGCAATCCACCGAAATCCCTATTGGCAGGTTGTATAAGCAGGCAGTGATGGATGTAATTCAATCAGGCTGAAGTTACCGTCATTGCGAATCCGATTACAGATTTTGTGAGCAGGCTATCGGATGTGGCAATCCCCTGAATAAAGTTGTACCGCTGAATTATTTTTTATAAGGCTGATAAACTAATAGAATGAAGTATGGAGGCTGCGTTTATATAATCACTAATTTTTATAACACTGTATTGTATGTAGGAGTAACCTCAGATTTAAGAGCAAGAATATTACAACACAAAAACAAAGAATATAAAAACAGCTTTACTTCAAAATATAATTGCGATAAGCTGGTATGGTATGAAGCTTTCAGCAGAATAGAAGAA
>JALYYX010000388.1 GCA_030946075.1 Bacteroidota bacterium
TATGGTACTGTAAAATCATTTGCTGCACTTACGGGAACTGAAACAGTGTACGACCTGTATTGCGGCACAGGAAGTATTGGAATTTTTGTTAGCAAACATGCAAAAAAAATAATAGGTGTTGATGTAGTTGAAGAGGCAATTGAAGATGCGAAACAAAATGCATCACTAAACAATATTACACATGCACAATTTTTTTCAGGAGATGTAATTAAAATATGTAATGAAAAATTTTTTATCGAACATGGTAACCCGGATGTAATAATTACAGATCCGCCAAGGGCAGGAATGCATGAAAAACTGATTAAAAAATTACTGGAAATTGCAGCGCCTAAAATAGTGTATGTAAGCTGCAATGTGGCAACACAGGCCAGAGATATAAATCTTTTAAGTGAAAAATATAAAGTTGAAAAAATACAGCCGCTGGATATGTTCCCTCATACACACCATATTGAATGTGTAGTGCTTTTGCAATTGAAATAACTTCTACGTCATTTCGAACGAAGTGAGAAATCTCCCAAATATTTTCATTAGTTAATATAATCATAGTAATTTATAATTGCTCTGAGATTTCTCAGTCGTGCCTCCTTCGAAATGACGATAGGCTCTTTAAAATTTATACGATGACACGTGGCGGGAGTATTTATATAATGGCCAATAAATTAAGAACCACCTTATATATTGGTGTTACTACAGATCTGTATTCAAGAATTCAGGAACATAAACAACATTTTTATAAAGGAAGTTTCACAGATAAGTATAATCTTGAAATTTGTGTTTATTATGAGAATTATCCTTTTATAGAAGAAGCCATCAACCGCGAAAAAGAAATAAAGAAATGGAGAAGAGAAAAGAAAGATGAACTAATCAAAACAATAAACCCATATTGGACTGATCTGTGGGAGGAAATAAAACTTTGGTGATTTTATAACTTTCGCTCTTAAAAAAACATACCATATTCCATTTACTATTCCGAAATTGCACTCTTAAACAACCTCAATGGCTCAATACGGAAATGCAATGCAGCGTACAACACCTGTAGTTTTAAATTTAATAATCATTAATGCTTTGGTTTACGTTGCACAAATGATTCTTGATAAAACAATGGATTTTACCAGCATGATCGCTTTGTATTCTTATCAAAGCGAATTCTTTAAACCTTACCAGTTGGTAACGCACATGTTTGCTCACGACCCTTCAAATATTTTTCATATTCTTTTTAATATGTATGCCTTATGGATGTTTGGCAGTGTACTGGAAAGGGTTTGGGGACCGAAAAAATTTTTAATCTTCTATCTCGTTTGCGGTCTTGCAGCAGGTGTGGCGCAAATGGTAACTATGTCACCAATGGGTTTAGCTGTTGGTGCATCAGGGGCAATTATGGGATTACTTGCAGCCTTTGCTTATTTGTTTCCTAATACACAGTTTTATATTTTACCATTTCCCTTTCCTATAAAAGCTAAATATATGGTAGCTATTTATGCAGCTATCGATTTGTTTGGCGGCTTACACCCCGGTGGTGCAGATAATATAGCTCACTTTGCACATCTTGGCGGAATGGTAATGGGTTTCATTTTGGTTATTATCTGGAATAAAACCAATAAAAAAACATTTTACTAAAACTTAACTTTCCATCATTTTACGCAGGTTAGATTATTGTAACTTTATAATCTTGTATTAAACACTATGAGTGAATCGGAAAGATATACTGAATTTAAAAGGCGAAAAATTTCTTTAGGCGCTGATGGCAATTCATTAATGACATTGATAAGCATTAATGCAATTATTTTTATTACCATTTCTTTTGTTCAGATTATTTTTTATCTATCATCAACTGCGCAGGCATCTATTGAAAATAATGTTTTGCCATGGTTTGCAATGCCGGCAAAGCTTTCTTCATTATCGCAAAAGCCGTGGACAGTTTTATCGTACATGTTTACACATAACCATGTAATTGTAACGCTTACCAACATGCTATGGCTTTGGGTATTTGGTTCCATTTTACAAAATATTGCGGGCAACAGAAAAGTTATTCCTGTTTATATTTATGGTGGTATTGCAGGGGCAGTTGCATTTATCGGAGCAAATTATTTAATGCCTTCGCTAAAAAATTCTATAAATATTGCTACACTGCAAGGCGCCAATGCAGCTATAATGGGCATTGCAGTTGCAACAACAGCGCTTGCCCCTGATTACCGTTTTTTCAAAATGCTGAATGGAGGCATCCCTATCTGGGTGCTTACTTTATTGTATGTTATTATTGATTTTGCCGGCATTTCAAATGGAAGTGCGGCTTATAACATTTCTCATCTTGCAGGAGCCTTTATTGGTTTTATGTTTGTATTTAGCTTACGCAGAGGAAGTGACTGGAGTATTTGGATGAATAATTTTTATGACTGGCTTACCAATCTTTTTAACCCATATAAAAAAAATATTTCTGCAAAACGAAAAATAAAAGAAAAAGTTTTTTACCAGGCGGGGAATCAAAAACCATTTGTAAAAAGATCGAACATAACTCAACAACGAATTGATGAAATTCTTGATAAAATAAATCAGAAGGGCTATCATTTACTTACCGAGGAAGAAAAAAATATTTTAAAAAGAGCAAGTGAAACCGATCTTTAAGAATTTAAAAATGTGAAATTTTAAAATTACCAAAACACAATTTCATTTTACTGCGTAATTTCTACCAATTACAATGGCAAAATCATTTTTAAGAAGAATTGGTAAAAGATTTTTTATCATTTGCAATATTGCAGTGGCTATTCTTTTTTTATCAGGTGCTTATGTCAGGTATTTTAATCCGGAGCATTGGTGGTTTATCGGTTTGCTAACGCTATGTCTTCCTTATCTTTTAAGTCTGTTAATCATTTTTTTTATTTGCTGGCTTTTTGCAAAAAAATTGTGGATGCTGATTTCATTTGTAAGCATTGCAATTAGCTGGACAGCAGTAAAAAATGTTTTTCCGATTCATTTTTCTGCTGATTTTAAAATTGAAAAGAACGTAAGCAACATAAGAATTATGAGCTGGAATGTTGAGCATTTCGATATTCTGGAATATAAAACCCATCCTGAGACAAAACAAAAAATGTTAGACCTTATAAAGCAATATCAACCTGATGTTGCCTGCTTTCAGGAAATGGTTGGCGGTGATTACAGTAAGGCAATAAATTATTTAGGAGATTTTAAAAGAGTATTGCAATTCAGCGGTTACTATTATTCTTATGAAAACAAATTGGATTATGACAAGGCACATCATTTTGGAATAATAACTTTTTCAAAATTTCCGATAATTAATAAGCAAACAGTAAGCATTGCTCCTCACGATTATAATTCTACATTTCAATACACAGATATAATTGCCAATGCTGATACCATTAGAATTTTTAATATTCATTTACAATCATTACGCCTTACAGCAAATAATTTGCAATACTTAGATAACCCGAGTATGAATACTGATACGGCTTTTACTGAATCTAAAAATATTATCAGCAAATTAAAACATGGCTTTTTAAGGCGTAAGCTGCAGGCAGAAAAAATAAAAGAAGAACTGTTGAAAAGCCCTTATCCTGTTGCACTCTGCGGAGATTTTAATGATGT
>JALYYX010000398.1 GCA_030946075.1 Bacteroidota bacterium
TTTCTGCATCATAATCGTAAACAAATATTTTAATGTCTTTTGATTCTTCACGTGGTGGTGCAACCGTTGGGTTAACCCGCAAAACCTTTTTTGTTCTGATAAGCTCCAGCGGATTTTTTAAAAGCGACAGATATTTTGCAGACCGGATATTTTGTAACATTCTTGCTTTATTGTTTTTATAGAAATCTTAAAACAAATTAAAAATTATGATGAAGTTAATATAAAAAATGCGGCACACGCCGAAGGAAAATAAATAGAAATTTTACAATTATAAAGCCTTGGTGTATACCTCACCCTTGTATGGGTGTATAGATGAATGATAAGAATAATCTGCTACATGCAATACATAATAGGTCATGATATCGCACCAGCAAATTTCATCTTTAAAAAGTTCGTCAACAGCTGGGGCATTTTACCTTCCTGTTTACAAGCATCTTTATTATAATTGTATTCGCCATCATTCTTTTTTATCCATGCTTTAAATTTTTCCATTTCAGAAGGAGCAGAAAAAACTATTTTAAAATGAGTTTCTTCTTCAACAGATTTGAGATCATCATTTATATAACGATGTATTTTATGGCGATGCCTTATAATTTTTGCAGTATTCATTTAGCAGATTAATTAGTAACGAATTGAGAATTTACAGGTACTTTATTTATTTCTTCAAAATATCTCCTTAAGGCATTATCAAGCGATGGAAGTAACATTCCTTTTTCACTTTTCATTGCACTGTATTTTGGCCGGGGTGCTTTCCAGTTAAGCATGTGTAAAGATTTTGGTTCAATCAGATCTGAATCAAGCCCTGCTTTATCAGAAACTTTTTTTGCAAGATCTGCCCATGTAATTTCCCCTTTATTTATAAGATGCCATATACCTTTTTCATTATCAATTAACAGATCCAGCGAAACATTTACAAGGTCTGGAACATAGGTAGGAGACACTACCATATCATCTGCTGCAACAAATTGGTTATTTTCAGAAAGTGTTTTTAGTGCATGATGAACAAAATTATATTCATCCCAAGGCCCAAAAAAAGAGCTTGTTCTTATTACCAATGAACCGGGGTTAATATTTAAAACCGCTGACTCCGCATCGGCTTTACTTTTACCGTAAATATTTAATGGATTTAATTTATCTCCTTCATGATATGGTTTTTGTTTTTCTCCGTCAAACACAAGGTCAGAAGAGAATGTCATGAATCGGATACCAAATTTTTTACAAGCAGAGGCTAACAGGTAGGGAGCTCTGGAATTATCATTGAAGCATTTTTCAACCTCTGTTTCAGCATCATCTACCCTTACAAAACCAGCTGCATTTATAATTGCCCAGGGCTGATATTTTTTAATAATGTATTCAATCTGATCCACGTCTGTAATATCAACATCCTGCCGGCTTAAAAGTTTGTAGTGTATAGCTCTGTATCCGCATATTTTACCGAAGGCTTTTCCTAAGGTGCCACGCCTTCCTATAATAACAACAGGCTGAGAAGTGTGTTGCAAAAGTTCTTTGTTTATTGAAGATTCAAAAACAAAACGAATGTTTCTGTGCCACCAACCTTTGTGTTCCAGTAAAGGGTACGAATATTTTTGTGAGAAGGTTAATGATTTAATAAATGAAGTTAATGCGGTAGGCCGTGGCACACCTGACCGAATATCAAAAGCCCCCGGCTCGTATTCCATTCCTTCTGATGTAAGAAGTTTATCCCAGCCAAAAGCACCAAATAAAGCCCATGCTGTTACTGCCTTTATATTTAATCCTTCCTGTTTTAATCCGGTGCAGATATCAAATATTTCTTTTAGCCACCTAATCTGATCTTCTCTTCCGCAATTAAGCTGCACTTCTGTAATGGCTATTGGCAATTTATATTTATGCCAGGCTTCTTTTAATAATACTGCAAGGCCGCTTGGCTGGTTATGCGGCACCCTTACCGATTCCACATCCGCATATAACTGTATCTCATTTCCGCCATGTGTGAAGGAAGGATATTTTTTATAATCCTCGTCAATAAAACGTTCGGAGGTTATATAATAATTAAAGCCCATTATATCAGGAGGGCAAATATTTTTCAAGAAAAAATGTAAAGCGCTTTCTGTAATTCCCAATCTTAAAAAATAATCCCACATTTTATGGCCTGGTTTTATATTGCCACACAACAAATCGTAAGTAAGCCATCTCCTTTCGTTCTCAAAATTTGCCTGGTATTGTAAAGAAGGAGAGCAGTATGTTTTTCCTAAGTCCTCTGTTTGTACCAGTTTTGCATTTGGATTTATTTTTCGTATTTCATGCATGGCCAGCACCACGCCTTTCATTTGATTTAAAAGCATTTTTGCAAAGCTTACATCATTTTTTGCATGAGGATACCAAAAACCGTAGAGGCCGCTAAATCTTGCGGTGGTAAGTGGTTCATTAATGGGGGTATAATATTCAAGCCATGGAAATTTTGTTGCTACCTTTTTCGCATACGAGGCAAAAAGTTCGGCAAAATTTTCATCTAAAAGATTTGTATATGATGGCCCACTTCCATGATGAAGTAAACCGGCGATAGGAATAATGCCAAGACCCTGAATTGTAGTTAATTGCTTTTCTGTCCACCCCCAATCTATTTCTTTATTTAATTCAGGTTGATGATATTCCCATAGAACAGGATAGCGTAAGGTTTTAATTCCTAAATCTGCTATTAAAGAAAGATCATTTTCTCTTGTATAATGATTTGCATACTTCAACTGATCAAAGTATAAATCATTAACTCTGTTTATAGTGCATTCAATACCTCCCCAGAGTTCAGGACTGCTGAAGCTTTGTTGTTGTAACTTTTTGTCCGTTGACATGAGATTCAGATTGACGTTGCATCAGTTTTTTAAACAGGGTTAGTGATTGAGCGACTACCTGGTCCATATTATAATATTTATACGTTGCCAGCCGGCCAACAAAATAGGTATTGGTCATTGCAGAAGTTAATTGCTGATATTTTTTATAAATTTCAGCATTCTCCGGCCTTGGAACGGGATAATAGGGATCGCCTTCGGCTTTAGGATATTCATAAACGATTGTGGTTTTTGGATGTTTTTGCCCAGTTAAATATTTAAAATCTGTTATCCGGGTATAAGGATGTTCATTGGGATAATTTACAGTACCGGTTGGTTGATAATTTTCTGATTCCACAGTTTCAAATTTAAATTCCAAAGAGCGATAAGGTAATTTACCATAGCAATAATTAAAATAACTATCAATGGGGCCGGTATATATCATAAACTTATAAGGAATGGTATCTATTATCTCTTTGTAATCTGTGTTCAACATTATTTTAATGTTTGGGTGAGACAGCATTTTTTCAAACATCTTTGTATATCCATATAAAGGCATTGCCTGATACGTATCAGTAAAATAGCGATCATCTTTATTTGTTCTTGTTGGAACCCTTGCTGTTACAGATGCATCAAGCTCGGAAGGATCAAGATCCCATTGCTTTCTTGTATATCCTCTAAAAAATTTTTCGTATAACTCACGTCCCACTTTACTCACCACAACATCTTCAGACGTAATTACACGATCAACCTTTTCTGCTTTGGAAGCAAAGAAATCTTCTACTTCATCAGAACTAAGATTAAGACCATACATTTGATTTATTGTATTAAGATTTATGGGAATTGGGAGTAGCTGACCATCAACACTTGCCAAAACTTTATGCTCATATTGCCTCCACGGAGTAAACTGGCTTAAATATTCAAATACATCTTTTGAATTGGTATGAAAGATGTGCGGACCATATTTATGTACTAAAATCCCATCTTTATTATAATAATCATAAGCGTTTCCGCCAATATGATTTCTCTGATCAATAATTAAAACCTTTTTGTTTGCCTTGGTGGCCAGCCTTTCGGCCAAAACACTTCCTGCAAACCCAGCCCCTACTATTAGATAATCAAACATATATTTCCTGATTTAAAATTGATATAATATTATTATTTACTCCAAACGCTGCTTTTTTTTTCTTTGTATCAGTGATCAGCTGCATCATTTTATCCCACGTTTTATCCCATGAATTTTGAGAAAGAAACAAATCTATCCTTTGCAGCCATGCAGTTTTATCGGCATTATTTAATTCAGATTCAGCAGCACTAATAAATTCTTCAGTTGTATCAGCAATATGGACTAATTTATTAGTTCCGTAGGGAGTTACCACATCAACAATGGAAGTAGAGATTACCGGTTTGCCACCTGCAAGATACTCGGGTGTTTTTGTTGGGCTTATGTATTTTGTAGAATCATTTCGTAAGAAAGGAATGATTGCAATATCCCATCCTGAGAGATAAAGCGGCAATTCATCATAAGTTTTACCACCGAGGTAGTGAATATTATCTAAACGGGGTAAGCATTCCGGATCAATTTTTATTACCGGGCCGAGTATTATAAATTGCCAGTCAGGCCTTTTTTCTGCCACATCTTTAATAAGATCAATATCAAACCTTTCATCAACAACTCCATAAAATCCAAATCTTGGATGAGGAATACTTTTTTGATCTTCAGGATCGTTTACCTGGAAGCGGCCCTGAGCAAAATGTTCTTTATCAATACTACTTGGAAAGGGATGAATATTGTGATGGGAATCTTTTTTTGCCTGGTATAAATTATGCCCACCGGTAAAAACAAGATCGGATTTGCCAAACAATTCTTTTTCTCTTTCTTTTAATTCAGGAGGAGCAAATTTAAAGTTGGAAAGTTCATCCATACAATCATACAATATAAAATCAGGCGAAAAATGATTACCGACTGCCAATGCCATTGGTGTATAATACCAAAACAGGTAAGTTGTAATATTTTCCTCCTCAAACAGGTCTTTTAATAATTTAACCTGTTGGGAAACAATGTCCTGATCAGAAAGGCCGGATCGCAAATGTGGAATAACTATGGTGAGATTTCCTCTTTTGTTTAGCTCTAAATAGTCTGTGTGTTCAGCATTAAAACAGGCCTCTTCTATTAAAAACACACGATTTTGTTTTGCAAAGCGACTCATTAAATGTTGTGGCCGCTGGTAAACGAAATTCCACCGTAGGTGTGAAAAACATATTATATCCATACTTATATCAGAGTTAAACTGGTTTAATATATCGGGTTTCATAACCCCCTTTTAATACTATTTATATGCCAAGCCAAAATAAACTACTCTCTTTTACGGAAGTTACTAATTTTTAAGCACTTGTGTAAAAAAATACTCAACAACCTAACAATTTGTGGAAGGCATGTTTCCAATTAATAGGTATCTAACAGAAGGATAATGCATTAGCTGTGGCCACTGCTCTATTTTTGGAAGGCCATAAAGATGTTCAACAATATAAGGAAGAACAATTTCCATATTTAAATATCTTTCCTGAACATCCATGGTTAATTCATCAAAATCCCGGATTATCTGCCGGCAATTAAGAGAGCCGCAATCACATTGCATAGCCCAGTGTTTTTCCAGCATTGAAGTAGAATAATCCCACAAAATTTCTTCACCCGCTGTTACATTACGTAAGGTTATAAATTCCATTCTTCTGTTTATGCCGCAATTAGGATCGCAGGAATGATTACTTAAATGAAAGGGATAATCAGGAATTATATATTTATTAATAGCTATCTGTAAGCAGTAACATTCATCATTACCCAAAGCCAAGGTACCATCAAAAGTGAGAGGCTTGCCGGTAATTTTAAAAAGAACAGAATTTTTAGGAAGATCAATGGTTGTAAAAATACCTTTACCAAATTTGCAGTCCTTAACGATTATCGTCTCGGGATTCTGTTGCTCCATGGGTAGAGTAGATTAGTTATCATTGGATTTTACAAATGTCATTCCCACAAAACTATCAAATTTGATCAGAGTTTTTCATAGAGCATCCTTAATTTTTCTCTTGTCATAATTTTCTCCCAATCTTTTCCCAAAGCATTTTCCCAAAGAGGTTTCATGCCGATGGATACTTCAATCATTTTATTAAATTGATCATCTGATAAACCTGCGCAAATATTTTCAGGAATCATAATCTTATTTTTTTCAACCATTTTTTTAAATTCTATTACTCCTTCAGGATAATATTCTTCAAGATGATTGAATACGATGCAATTACCAATTCCATGTTTGGTTCCTAATAAATAACTTAAACCATAACTTACTGCATGTGCCACCCCCACCTGACTATATGCAATGCTCATCCCTCCTGCATAGGAAGCCATCATTAATTTGTCATCACTTTCGTTATCCCAATTATCTTTTTCAACAAAAACCTCTCTGCATAATTGCAAAGCCTTTTCTCCATACGATTTACTGAATTCATTTAAATAAGTTCCCTGCAGGCTTTCTATGCAATGAATGTAACAATCCATACCGGTATAAAATCTCTGATCCACAGGAGCATTGGCGGTTAACTCAGGATCAAGAATTATCTGATCGAAAGGTGTAAAATCTGAATTCATTCCCAGCTTTTTGGTAGGACCAGTTAATACTGTGGTACGGCTAACTTCTGCCCCTGTGCCACTTAATGTGGGAATACCGGATTTGTAAACTCCCGGAACCTTTACCAAATCCCAACCCTGGTAATCCGCAGATGAGCCCCGGTTTGTCATCATTAAAGAAACTGCTTTTGCAAGATCCATGGTACTTCCGCCACCAATACCAATAATGCCGCTCACGTTTCCAAATTCTTCTTTCAATTCAGCAGCAATTTTATCTACGTAAGTTGTTTTAGGCTCATAAGTAACATCAGCATACATTATTTTATCATTTCCTTTTAAAGGAATTCTATTTGGCAGTTCTTTGTTTTTAAAGAAATGATCTACTAAAAAAATTATTGGAAAACCATTTTGCCGGTGAGGCACAAGTATTTCATCTAATTGATTAAAAGAGCCGCGGCCATAAACAACATAGCCTACCATTTTAAAATTTCTAAATTGCATTAAGAGAATTTGATGTACGAAATTAAGTACGAATTCCGATAGCTGTTTGGCGAATCAGGGCAAACTTATTTTAAGACTTGTAATTAAAGCTTTTGCTCTTTCCAGATCCTCAGGCGTATCAATTTCAATACCCATATAATCTGATACTACCATTTTTATTGAAACTCCATTTTCAAGATAGCGAAGGCATTCAATTTTTTCTGCTGACTCAAGTGGTGTTATTTCCCATTTGGTAAAATTCATTAAAGCTTGTTTTCTAAATGCATATATGCCGATGTGTTCATAATAAACAGGCTCAACCTCCATATTTCTTTTATAAGGAATGGGACTTCTGCTAAACATTAACGCATTCATATTTTTATCCACCGCAACCTTTACATAATTTGGATCATTGATCTGGGTCACATCATCCATCTGCTGCATTATGGATGCAACCTGTATTGTTGAACTATTTTCATAAAAAATATTCAATAGCTGTTGCAAAGCACCCTTATTCACAAAAGGTTCATCTCCCTGAATATTTATTACAATATCAACATCAAGTTCTGCCACAGCTTCTGCAATTCTATCGCTTCCGCTTTCATGCAATTGTTTGCTCATGGTTACATATCCGCCATAGTGTGTTATTTCATCAAAAATTCTTTTACTGTCTGTTACCACCATTACTTCATCAAACAACCGTGTTGCCATAGTATTTTCATAAGTATGGGCAATTACACTTTTGTCGCCAAGCTTTTGCATAAGTTTTCCCGGAAATCGGGTGGCAGCAAAGCGGGCCGGTATCATGGCAATTGTTCTCATTAATTATAAGATTCTTCTGTTTCTATTTCAGGCAATGTTTCGCTTTCATAATTACAATCACTGCATTTATAAACATTTTCTACTGATACAGCATAGGCAGAAAAAAGCCAGGTGGTTATTGCTGTCAAAAGATTTTCTGTACTTCTTTTAGGAACCAGTATAAATTTATGAGAGCCGCATTGCGGACAAAGGATTTTCCTGTCTGCAGAAAAGTTCATGTCTCTCAGCAGTTCTCGTATTTTATGCTCCTCATTTTTTCTAACCACCAATTTTATACCGCCTATGGCATTAGATAAAAAAGGGTCTATTGTAACCACATACTCATCTTTTAAATAACATTCAATTCCTGCAGCGCGTAGCCTGGTTAATTGAATATTAGCGTTAAAATAATTATCGAACGTTTGTATAGTAACCAACTCTGTTTGCATAATTTTATTTATCGCTTATCATTACCTGAGAATTTCCTTTCCCCATTATTACTATTTTAGAATTTTGGCTTAGAGCAATTTCTTTCATGGCTTTTATTTGCTCATATTGTAATTGCTGCTCTGTAAGGCCTGTATTTATTATTCGCTGATAATCGGCTATTCCTTGTGCTTCTACCCTTTTTCTTTCAGCCTCCTGTTTTTCTTTTTGTAAAACGAATTCCATTTTCTTGGCATCCTGCTCAGCGTTTATTTTTGATTCAATAGATGCCTTTACTGAATTTGGGAGTGTAATATTTCTTACCAATAACTGCTCAAGCATTAGTCCTCTTTTTCTAAAGTCTTCTTCTATACTCCTGTAAATACGCTGCTGAAACTCATCACGTTTTGTGCTGAATAATTCCACGGCCTGATAATACACTGCATTATCCCGAATTTTGGTTCGTGTAATCGGCCGTACTATTTTATCTTTAAAATCAAGCCCGGTTTGTTGTATTAATTTGGGGGCGTCAACAGCAACTACCCTATACAAAACAGTGAGATCAATAGTAACTTCAAGCCCGTCACTTGCTAAAACACGAATGGCATCATCGCCTGATTTTTCGCCTTCATCATGTATGCCGCTCATTGTATAGTTCTGCGTTTTTACATCTACCTTTTTTATTTCGTACAATGGATTTACAAAATGAAGTCCGCTACCAAGCACATCATTCTTTACACTTCCAAATAAAACTTTTATACCTATTTCACCGGCATCAATCTGCACAACAGAGGAAATAATTATCCCAAGCAAAATAAACGAGGCACCGATAATACGCCCGATTTTACCATACGAATGCAAGGCAATATTGTTTTTTACAATAACACCGGTTACGCCAAAAATTATTATACCGAGAATGATTAGGAGCATACAAAAAAGTTTTTAGTAAATCCTCTACTATCTCTCTAAAGACAGATTTTGAAGATCATTAAAATTAAAATTATTAGAGTTGGAGTTTTTAATTATTCAGCATTAAAGGCATAACCAGCATAAGCAATTCTTCATTCTCATCTGCCTCTGTTGGTTTTATTATTCCCGCTTTGGTTGGAGTGCTTAATTCAATAACTACTTCATCAGTATCCGCAGCGTTAAGCATTTCAATTAAAAATTTTGCATTGAAGGCGATCTGCAAATCCTCTCCATCATATTGGCATGTCATTCTTTCATTTCCCTCAAAACTAAAATCTACATCCTGTGCCGCAAGCTGTAATTCGCTACCGCTAATATTAAGGGCTACCTGGTTTGTGCTTTTATTGCTAAACACACTCACACGTCGCAATGCATTTTGAAAATCATTTTTATTAACTGTTAGCTTGTACGGATTATCAGTTGGTATAACTACTTTGTAATCAGGAAATCTTGCATCAATTAAACGGCAAACCAATTCGGTGCCATTGTGTTTTACAAAAAGATGATTGCTGTTGTAAGAAATTTCCAATTCATCTTCATTATCGGGCAAAGCACTCTTTAATAAATTCAAAGGTTTTTTAGGAACGATGAAAGTATCTGTTTTCGGACAATTAACACCTGTTCTTTTAAAGCGTACTAAACGGTGAGCATCAGTAGCAACGCATGTAATTCCGTTTTTATCCAGCTCAAAGAAAACTCCTGTCATGGCGGGTCTAAGGTCATCGTTACTTACTGCAAATAA
Source organism: Bacteroidota bacterium (assembly GCA_030946075.1). Taxonomy (GTDB): domain Bacteria; phylum Bacteroidota; class Bacteroidia; order Chitinophagales; family Chitinophagaceae; genus Ginsengibacter. The sequence continues at coordinate 9,845 of JALYYX010000398.1, forward strand.
ACTTTTGTTTATTGCTGTAACCAATGCAGAAGAAGGCATTGTAAAAGAAGTGGCCGCATCTGCAACAGGCTCTTTAGGAAAATTATCGGGGTTCTCACCCATTACTTTATATTTTCCATTATCACTGGTAATTTCTATCCCGAAATTTTTATCAATATTAAAAGTGAGTGGCTGCTCCGCAATATTTTTTAATGAATCGAGCAAAATTTTTGATGGGATGCAAACCTTACCACTGTCTTTCGCTTCAATATCAAGATGAATTTTCATTACTGTTTCCAAATCGGTAGCCACAACAGTAAGTTTATTTTTTTCTATCTCAAACAAAAAATCTTCCAGTATAGGTAAAACTGTGTTGGCATTAATAACGCCACTTATCTGTTGCAGGTGTTTTAGTAACTGAGATGAGGAAACGATGAACTTCATATATTTTTTATTAAAGAGCCAAAGATAAAAGAATTTAGTTTGTAGTTTGCGGTTTTTTAGCCTGCCTGCAAGTAGGCAGGTTTGCCCTTTTTTTGCCAATGAATTTTAAAAAACTTTCGAAAGAACAGGCGCTTGTGCAGATAAAACAATTTTGTGTTTACCGCGAAAGATGCCATAGCGAGGTAAAAGATAAACTGTACTCCCTTGGATTATATAAAAAGGATGTAGAGCTGCTAATGGCTCAATTGGTTGAGGAAAATTATCTTAACGAAGAACGATTTGCCAAACAATATGCAGGAGGAAAATTCAGGATGAACAAATGGGGAAGAGTAAAAATAAAATACGCCCTGAAACAAAAATACATTAGTGATTATTGTATTAAAAAAGCACTAAAAGAAATAACCGAAATTGATTATTATAAAACTTTGACAAAACTTGCAGAACAAAAATTAAAAACACTTAAAAACGAAAAAAATATTTTTACCAGGAAAAAAAAGTTGCAGGATTATTTATTACAGAAGGGATATGAAAGTGAGCTGGTAAGAAACGTGAATAATTAGATTATGAGTTTATCTTACCGAAATATACGTTTCACTTCTCTGCCTTTTTGCAAGAACAATTTGCCAAAGCATATTCCTTTTTGCACGGAAACTTCCTGCGCATAAAAGCAAATAATAACTCCACATGCGAAAAAACCTCTCATCATATTGCTCTTTTAAAGTATCCCAATTATTTACAAAATTATTGTACCAGGCAATAAGTGTTTTGTCGTAATAAGTGCCGAAGTTGTGCCAGTCTTCTACAATAAAGATTCCCTCAATTGCCTGCCCTATCTGTGTTATAGACGGGTTATTGTAGTTAGGAAAAATATATTTATTAAGCCAAGGCTCTGGGTATGTTCTGGTAACCGAGTTACCAATTGTATGAAACAAAAATAAGCCCTCATCTTTAAGGCAACGATCAGCAACCTGCATATAAGTACGATGGTTTTTATGTCCAACATGTTCAAACATTCCCAAAGAAACAATGCGGTCAAAAGTGCCGGTTACATCTTTATAGTCCATTAGCTTAATTTCAACAGGCAAACCCTCACAGGTTTTTTTTGCCAGAGGCACCTGCTCCGGTGATACGGTAATGCCTGTAACCTTTACTGAATACTTCTCAGCTGCAAATTTTGCAAAACCACCCCAGCCACAACCGATATCTAAAATATGCATGCCGGGTTGCAGATATAATTTTTTACAAACAAGGTCTAATTTATTTTCCTGCGCTTCATCAAGCGTAGAAGCATCCTTCCAATAACCACAGGTGTATATCATTCTTTTCCCCAACATTTTTTCAAACAGGTCATTGCCAATATTGTAATGTTTTGCATTACTGAAAACCACAGATTTTTTCTGCAGATTAAAAAATTTAGTAAGCAAAATTTTAGTTATGATCTTTGGATTTTTCTTTATCGTGTTCTCGAGATTTGAATTTAATACATGTGCAAAAAATTCATCCAGTCGCTCACAATCCCACCATTTTTCCATGTAAGTTTCTCCAAGAGCAAGTGTACCACCGGCTAATACTGTACTATAAAATTTTTCATTGTGTACTTTTATATCCCGGGGCTTTTGTCCATTTAGAGATATGCCGGCAGTTGATAAAAGATCTGCAATTTGCTTTTTCGCATTTTGTGAATACATATTTGGTTAAGTGGGAATGTTAAAGAGATGGCTCTAAACTACATTTTTTTATTAATTCTTCTTCGCTATAATATAAAAAGGCTTTCTTCTTATCGTTAGATTGTAAAAGCTTTTTTACCATTTATAACAATAGTTGTCCATTTGCAGTAATAATCTCATCTTTGTTAAGCCTGCCCATTACAATTAGCTCCGTTAAAAAAAGTTTTATGTACAATCACATCTGGAAAAAGTATTTGCCCTTTATTAATATTCATTTAAAAAAATCTGCAGCAGAGGAACAGGTGCTAACCCTTAACCGGGTTGATTTTGAAAGGGCAGGTACCGGAAGAAAAGCCGGCTATAAATTTATGATAGAACTTACCAATGGGCGGGTAAGCAATGTTATAAGCGGCTCACCCCTGGCAATGAACCTTGCTTCAGTTTTATTGGAAGATGAAAACACTAAGAAAATTCTGAAGGATAAAGTTTATGAAATAAGCCTTAATACAAGGTTTCAGTTAACCACTAAAAATGTTACTCCGCCCAAAGAGGCTGAAGAAGAACATACCGAAAAGGCAGAAGTAAATAAAGAAGAAACTGTAGAGCAATAATTACATGTAATCAAATATTTTCTAAATATCCCGCATTCATTCTCTTATTATATTCCTCAAGCTTTTTAATCACTTCAAGAGAAATTAGCAGCCATACAAATCCTGCAATATACCCCACTGCAACATCGCTGGCATAATGCACACGAAGGTACACGCGGCTAAAGCCTATCATCTGTATAAAAATAATTAATAAGATGATGAGTGATAATTTCACCGGTTTATTTTTTATAGTTTGAGAAACAATGTAAATAAGCAGCCCGTAAAATGTTACACTCATAATTGCATGACCACTTGGGAAACTTAGGCCTGCTGCATGTTCCAGGGGGTCAAGAGGGCGTTTTCTTTTAAACAGTGCTTTTAATAAAAACATCATACCAAGGCTGCTTAATGCAATGGATGCAATACGAATGGAGAACCAGCTTCGCCTTTTTATGAAAAGAAAATAAAATATAAGTGAAAGATTTGCCGGGATAAAAAAGGTGTGTGTTCCGAAAAAAGTAAAGCCCTGCATGAGCTTTGTATTTTTTTCATTGGTATAAGATTGTATCAGTTCAAATATTTTAAGATCAATCTTTTTGTGCTTTCGCATTTTTGGGCGGATAAGAAAAATTACTCCTGCAAGCGCTGCCGAAAAAATGGCCAGGTTACTTATCATTCCTGCTGAAACATCTCCAGCACCTTTCCAAAACTTTTTTCTGCTTTGCATAAATTTTTTATAAGCAAAGAACGTGCAAGGGAATTATTCCACTTACCCTATTGATATTTTCTTGCATAATTGTAATGGCACGGGACAGGCTGCGTGTGCTGGAACAAAACATCAACAGCCACAAAAAATTATCTGATGAAGAAAAAATAAATCTCCCGCAATACATTACAAGGATTTATGGTTCCTTTACTACGTTTAATGTGCTGTTTAAAAATAAGGAACATTGGTTTGCGGGTGAGAAGGGGAGTGAATGAAGAGAAATAACTTTATAAATTATATTATTAACAACTGTGAAGAAAATAACAAAGATTTTTAAAAAACATCGAATAAGATTTGGAATTGAAGCCTTTTGAATACTATATTGCCAAGTCTAATTTTTATAAGCATGACTACAACACTCATAAAAGAACAAATAGAAGCAATTCAAAGAGCTACACATACAGCTTCGCAATCTAGAGAAAGTGCTTTAAAGTTTTTGAAAGATGCAGGCATAATTAAAAATTCTACCAAGGTTACTTCTAAAGCGAAAGCTAAAAAGTAGTGTCAATTCATTCTCCATTAACTGTAATTGGATTTCATAGCTGCGATAGAGAAGTTGGTTTAAAAGTTTTAAACGGGCAAGATGATCTTTTAGCCAGTCAAAATAGCTGGGATTGGTTAGGCGAAGGAATTTATTTCTGGGAGCAGGATCCGGTAAGAGCTTTATCCTATGCAACTGAAAGCTCACAGAACAAACAGTTTAATAAAGTTCCAATTAAAACACCATTCGTTCTTGGTGCTATTATTCAATTAGGAAATTGTTTGAATTTAGTGGAAAGCGAATCGCTTAAAATATTAGCTGAAGCGTATGAGGGTTTGAAAATATTAATGGAAGAAGCCGGCCAAAAACTTCCTGCTAACAAAGGGAATAACAGGGCATTAGATTGCCAGGTTATCCAATACATTAATCAAACAAATAAAGAGCAGGGACTTAAATTGTACGACACTATACGATGTGCATTTCCTGAAGGTGGCGAAGCATATCCGGGTGCAGCGATTACCTCACGATTGCATATTCAAATTTGTGTTTTAAATAAAGAATGTATTGGCGGATATTTTTTACCAATGCCTCATGAGAAGTTTAATCCGAATTTGAGGAAGTAATTGTAGGCTATGGCAGGTTCTCAAAATGTTCTAAAACCTGTGTAGCATTTTTTTTACTGAAGGAAATCTTCTAAGAAATTGTTTAATGAATGACCTGCTTTTAAATAATCAAAAAGATTTTAAAAAGGAATTCGTGCAGGTTCGCCGCTTTGGATATTTGGTGATAGGGTAATTGGGTGAGGCATTCTATTAAAAGATAAAAATAAATCTCCAGCAATAAATTACAAGAGTTTATGGTTCCTTTACTACTTTTAATGTGCTGTTTAAAAATAAAGAACATTGGTTTGCGGGAGAGAAGGGAAGTTAGTAGTTGTCTAATTTTCTGAATTTACTAAAGCTTGCTTCCTGCTTCTTTATACCACAATCTTGCCGTAGAAAATTTAGTTTGTTGCTTTTCTAATAGAATAAGATAGCTC
>JALYYX010000412.1 GCA_030946075.1 Bacteroidota bacterium
ATCGCTTCTGTACTAAATAATAATGCGGATATTCTTTTGAAAAGAGAAGACAGTGTTTTCATTTCATCTGTACTTGATCTTAAAGAAGATTATAATGTTACCATTCAGGGAGAAGTGAGAAAGCCGGGAACATTTCACTACATCGATAGTTTATCAGTAAAAGATCTAATTCTTCAATCAGGTGGATTCACTGATGCTGCCTATCCACAAAGAATTGAAATTGCACGGGTGATTAAAAGAGATACATTAACCGCTCAGGATATCCGATTGAGTGAGATCATTAACATTCGGGACATGAATGACCTTTCTTTTTCAGCCAATAATATTATTTTAAAACCTTTTGATGTAGTAACTGTTAGAAGATTACCGGGTTATTTAGAATTAAAATCAGTTTTTGTAAGCGGACAGGTACAATACCCGGGCCCTTATGTGTTGGCAAGCAGATCAGAAAAAATAAGCGACTTGCTAAAGCGTGCAGGTGGTATTGCACCGGAGGCTTACCCCAGCGGGGCTTTCTTAAAAAGAATAAATGAAAAAAATTCTACTGAGTTTGATACATCAAAGGTGGAAAAAATTCAGCGTGCCTTACGAGATACATCAGGAGATGTCACAGCATCTGTTACCAGACAATATGATCAGATACCTTTAGATCTAAATGAAATTATTAAACATCCGGGAACAGATTTGGATTTAATATTACGGCCGGGTGATGAACTTGTTGTTCCAAGGAATGATCAGGGTGTAAAAGTTTCAGGTGAAGTATTATCACCAACACAGGCTCCATTTGATAAATACAGTAACATAAATGATTATATAAGCGATGCCGGAGGATTTACTGATAATGCAAAAAAAAATAAAGTGTATGTTTTATATCCGAATGGTAAAGCTGCAATAACCAAACATTTTTTAATTTTTAGAAGTTATCCCAAAATTACCCCTGGTTCAGAAATAATTGTTCCAAAAGAAAACATTAAATCAAAGCGATCAACTGCTGAAGTAGTCGGTCTCGCAAGCGCCGTTGCATCTTTAGCCGGAGTAGTGATTGCAATAATACAACTCACAAAAAAATGAGTGTTTCAGAAAATACTGATGAGATTTCATTCCGTGATATTTCTTATGGAGTAAAGAAATTCTTTCAATTTTTAGTATCCATATGGTTAGCAATTTTGTTTGCCCTTATAATTGGCGGCACTATCGGTTACATTATTTCTAAACTTATTAAACCAAAGTTTACTGCCACACTAACCTTTGTACTTTCTTCAGAATCTAAAACCGGAAGTTTATCGGGCTTAGCAACCCAGTTTGGGCTGGATATTGGTTTAAATGCAGGGAACGATGTATTCTCAGGGGAAAATATTCTTACATTGTTCAGATCAAAAAAAATGATAAAGGAAGTGCTTTTTAAAAAGCCTCCTGAAAATAATGAAACACTGATAAATATCGTAGCAAGAGATATTGAGCTGGATAAAAAGTGGGCAAAAAAAGAGCGGACAAAAAATCTTTTTCCATTTCCGCAAAACCCTGAACTGCTTTCACCAATACAGGATAGCCTGGTTAGAGAGGTATACACTATAATTATAGAAAAATTAATGACGGTATCCCGTCCGGATAAAAAGTTAAGTGTATATGAATTATCTACCACATCTACCAATCAAACTTTTGCGTGTTACCTAACCAAGTATTTAATGGATGAAACTGCGAAATTTTATATTGAAACCAAAACAAGTATTTCGAAGCACAATCTCCAAATGTTGCAAAGAGAAGCTGATAGCTTGCGTGGATTATTAGGGGGTGCTATTTCATCTACAGCATCAGAAGCCGAACGTACTTTTAATTTAAACCCTGCATTGCAGGCACAACGGGCACCTGCACAAAAAAGCCAGGTAAAGGCAACAGTGCTGGCAACTGCTTATGGGGAGGTAATAAAAAATTTAGAAATAGCAAAAATTGCTTTGCAGAAGGAAACACCTTTGTATCAAATAATTGATGAACCTGAATTGCCTTTGAAAGCAAAAAAATTATCTACAATTTTATTTGTTTTAATCGGTGCATTAGCTGGTGGATTAACTGTTATAGTATTTATTTTTATTAAGAGAAAATGGTAAACTTTCAATATAAATTCATCTCTTATTAATGGAAGGGAAAAATAAAAAGGCTTTAATTTTTGGAATCTCCGGACAGGACGGTGCTTATCTTTCTCAACTGTTGCTTTCTAAGGGATATAAAGTTTATGGCACATCAAGAG
>JALYYX010000047.1 GCA_030946075.1 Bacteroidota bacterium
ATTCGCAAACTTATTGAAAGAGGTATTGTAAAAACGGTTAAGAGCGCAAGAAAATTAGTTGATAAAAAAGAAGCGATCATTTGGGATATTCTTGAAAATATTTTAAAAGGACATCCTGTAATGTTGAACAGGGCTCCAACACTTCATCGTTTGTCAATTCAGGCTTTCCAGCCAAAATTGATCGAAGGTAAAGCGATACAATTGCACCCATTGGTAACAACAGCTTTCAACGCGGATTTTGATGGTGACCAGATGGCTGTTCACGTTCCATTAAGTCATGCTGCTGTTTTAGAAGCACAGGTATTAATGTTATCATCACACAACATTTTGAATCCACAGAATGGTACGCCGATCACACTTCCTTCACAGGACATGGTTTTAGGGTTGTATTATATTACAAAAGGAAGAAAATCAACAAAAGAATTAAAAGTAAAAGGAGAAGGCAAATCATTTTATTCTCCTGAAGAAGTTATCATCGCTTACAATGAGCAGATGATAGATCTTCATGCTAACATTAAAGTGAAAGTTGACGTTCGTAATGACGATGGCACTTTGCAAAAGAAACTGCTTGAAACAACCGTGGGCCGTGTAATATTTAATCAGCATGTTCCAAAAGCTGCAGGGTATATAAATGCATTGCTTACTAAAAAAGCATTGAGAGAAATAATTGGTGATATAATTACCTGGACAAATATTCCGGCAACTGCAAAATTTTTGGATGATATTAAAACACTTGGATTCCGTATGGCATTCCGTGGTGGATTATCGTTCAACATTAATGATCTTATAATACCTGCAACAAAACAGGAAATGATAGACAATGCAACAGGAGAAGTTGATGAGGTTTGGGATAATTATAATTCAGGATTAATTACAAATAATGAGCGATACAATGGGATCGTTGATATCTGGAGCCGTGTTGATACACGCCTGACAGAAACTTTGATACGTGAGCTGGCAGCAGATAAGCAGGGATTTAATTCTGTTTACATGATGCTTGATTCAGGCGCAAGGGGTTCTAAACAACAGATTAAACAGCTGGCGGGTATTAGGGGATTAATGGCTAAGCCCCGGAAATCAGGAAGTACAGGAAGTGAGATAATCGAGAATCCGATTCTTTCCAATTTTAAAGATGGATTAAATGTTCTGGAATATTTTATCTCTACGCATGGTGCCCGTAAAGGTCTTGCCGATACTGCACTAAAAACTGCGGATGCCGGTTATCTTACAAGAAGATTGGTTGACGTTGCACAGGACGTTGTTATTCTTGATGAAGACTGCGGAACACTTCGCGGTATCGCAACTTCAGCATTAAAAGATAATGAAGATGTTATTGAGCCTTTGCTTGATAGAATTGTGGGAAGAACATCATTGCATAATATTTTCAATCCGGTTAATGATGAATTAATTGCAGAGGCCGGTGTTGAAATTACTGAAGACATAGCAAGAAGAATAGACGAGGCTGGTGTTGAAATTGTTGAGATACGTTCCGTATTAACATGCGAAGCAAAGCGTGGTGTTTGTGTAAAATGTTATGGTAAGAATTTGGCATCAGGTTACACAGCGCAACGTGGTGATGCCGTAGGAATTATTGCAGCACAATCCATCGGTGAGCCGGGAACACAGTTGACGTTGCGTACATTTCACGTGGGTGGTGTGGCAGGTTCTGCATCTGTTGAATCTACCTTAAATGCTAAGTTTGATGGAACGGTACAATTCGATGGTTTAAGAACTGTTGATGCACTTGCAAATGATAAATCAAAAATAAAAATTGTTATTGGCCGTACAGGTGAGGTGAGAATTATGGATGTTAAGAATGATCGTTTGTTGATCACTAACAACGTTCCTTATGGCGCAACATTAAATGTAAAAGATGGTCAGAAAGTAACTAAAGGCGATGTTATCTGCACATGGGATCCGTTCAACAATGTTATCGTTTCTGAAATTGATGGTAATGTAAAATTTGAACATATTGTTGATGGCATTACTTATCGTGAAGAAGCTGATGAGCAAACAGGTCACAGGGAAAAAGTGGTTATCGAAACAAAAGATAAAGCAAGAATTCCTTCGTTGATCATTGAAGGTAAAAAAGATAGTAAGACATATAATTTACCGGTAGGCTCTCATATAATTATGGAAGAAAATGAGGAAGTGAAAGCAGGCCAGGTGGTTGTAAAAATTCCAAGAGTGTTAGGTAAATTGCGTGATATCACCGGAGGTCTTCCAAGAGTAACAGAATTATTTGAGGCAAGAAACCCGGGTAACCCTGCTGTGGTTTCTGAAATTGATGGTGTTGTTTCTTTCGGTAATATCAAACGTGGTAACAGGGAAATAATCGTGGAAGCAAGAGATGGTGTTATCAAAAAATATCTTGTTCCATTAACACGACAAATCCTTGCACAGGATGGTGACTTTATAAAAGCCGGTGTTGCATTGAGTGATGGGCAAATTGCTCCTGCAGATATTCTGTCTATCAAAGGTCCTTTTGCAGTACAGGAGTATGTTGTGAATGAAATTCAGGAAGTGTATCGTTTACAAGGTGTAAAAATTAATGATAAACACATTGAAGTTATCGTTAGGCAGATGATGCGTAAAGTAACAATCGAAGATGCAGGTGATACAAAATTCCTTGAAGGAGATACAGAAGACCGCTACGATTTTAATGTAGAGAACGATTGGATATATGATAAAAAAGTTGTAACCGAAGCAAATGATTCTGCAAAGATGAGACCCGGACAGATCGTTACATTGCGTGAAGTTAGAGAAGAAAATTCTGTGTTACGCCGTGCTGATAAAAAAGTAGTTGAATTCCGTGATGCAAGGCCGGCAACATCTTCACCGTTGTTACTTGGTATTACAAAAGCATCATTGGGTACACACAGCTGGATATCTGCAGCATCCTTCCAGGAAACAACTAAAGTATTGTCATCCGCAGCCATACAGGGTAAAACAGATGAGATGATGGGATTGAAAGAGAACGTTATCACAGGTCATCCAATACCCGCCGGTACAGGCTTGCGTGATTTTGATAACATGATCGTTGGCAGCAAGGAAGAATATGAATTGCTGATGACATCCAAGGAAGCAATGACGTTTGATGAGGAAGAATAAGTTATGATGGTAATGATATAAATGATCAAGAGGCTGTCTCTAAAGTATGAGACGGCCTCTTTTTATTCGGATACCTGTGGAGAATGTTTACGTTTAATCAATTCTCAACTCCTTCATTTTACTTATGAGACTTCCTCCTCTTTGTATGTTGTACTGATGGAGGCCCCACTCGCCCTTTTCTTTTTAACTTTTTACGTTTTACCCTTTCCTTTATCTTGCCGCACCTAATAAAATTATTTGTGCATGAAACATTTCTCCTTAATTCTTAATGTTATTTTATTACTGCTTGTTGGTTATTTATATTTTGATAAATTCTCTTCTTCTAAAAAATCAATTACATATATTCATTCTTCTAATGATTCATCCTGTAACCATGGGAATAAGGTAGCCTATATTGATCTTGATTCTTTGCAAAGCAATTATGAATATTATAAAATATTAAAAACAGAATTTGAGCGCAAACAAAATGCAAGCAATAATGAAATTAATGCAATGCAAAAGCATTACCAGAGCCGCGCTATGCAGTTACAGCAAAAAGGGCCAACTATGAACCCGCAGGAACAGCAGGCTGCTATGCAGGAAATAAATAAAATGCAGCAGGATCTTCAGGCCAAAAAGCAATCGCTTGACAATGATCTTTACACCTACAATTCAAAAATGAAACAAGATATTGTTATGCGGATACAAAATTTTTTAAAAGATTATAATAAAGATGGCCGGTATGATTATATATTTTCTTATGAGCCGGGTTTCATGTTTTATAAAGATTCTACATTAAACATTACAAAAGATGTGGTTACAGGTTTGAACGAGCTGTATGTAAGGAATAAAAAATAACCATCCGTAATTTCATACTACGTCGAAAAAATTTAATGCCAGGCTGTAAGAATTTTTTATGCATTTATTTCCTTAGCATTTTTGCATGAAGATGTATACAGAAAACATTATCTTCAACCCTTACTAACGGTATTTTTTTTATGAGCGAACATGCCACTTCTTTTAAGCCATCACTTGGATTATTTGATGCCACTATGATTGTTGCCGGATCAATGATCGGTTCAGGAATTTTTATTGTAAGTGCAGATATTACACGAAATGTTGGCAGCGCCGGATGGCTGATTGCAGTTTGGCTTATCACAGGTTTTATGACGTTGACTGCTGCTATGAGTTATGGCGAGCTGAGTGCAATGTTTCCAAAAGCAGGCGGGCAGTACGTTTATCTTAAAGAAGCTTATAATCCTTTGGTGGGATTTTTATATGGGTGGAGTTTTTTTGCTGTGATACAAACAGGAACGATTGCTGCAGTTGGTGTCGCGTTCGCAAAATTTGCAGGATATTTTTTTCCTGCTTTGGAATTAAAGGATGAAAATATTTTAATGCAGATAGGTTCATTAAAAATTTATCCTGCACAACTTCTCGCAATTGTTCTCATCATTTTTCTTACGTACACAAATACAAAAGGTGTAAAAGGAGGGAAGTGGATCCAGAATATTTTTACTACCACGAAACTCTTATCATTGTTCGGTTTGATAGTAGCAGGATTTATTTTTTTTAAACCTGAAGTATGGCATGCCAACTGGACAAATGCATGGGATATGAAAAGTCTTACCGCTAACGGAGGAATGACAGCAGTAGTTGGTGCAGGAGTTTTAGGCGCTATTGCAGCATCTATGGTTGGATCAATATTCAGCAGCGATGCATGGAACAATGTAACATTCATTGCAGGTGAAATAAATAATCCAAAACGAAATATTGGTCTCAGTTTATTTTTAGGAACATTGATAGTAACCATAATTTATGTTTGTGCAAATCTTATGTACACTGCTGTTTTGCCAATGCATGATATTGCTTTTGCGCAACAGGACAGGGTTGCTGTTGCAGCATCCAATTCTATTTTTGGCAATGCCGGAACCTATGTGATCGCAGTGATGATAATGATCTCAACGTTTGGCTGTAACAATGGCCTTGTACTGGCAGGAGCAAGAGTGTATTATACCATGGCGAAAGATGGATTGTTTTTTAAGAATGCAGGAACGCTTAATAAACATTCAGTTCCTTCCTGGGCATTGTGGGCGCAATGCATTGTTGCATCTGTACTTTGCTTAAGTGGAAAATATGGAGACCTGCTTGATATGATCTCGTTCGTTGTAGTAATATTTTATGTGCTCACCATTGCAGGAATTTTTATTTTAAGAAAAAAGATGCCGGATGCAGAAAGACCTTACAAGGCTTTTGGCTATCCTGTTCTACCTTTCATTTATATTTTAATGGGACTTGCATTTTGTATACTTCTAATAATTTACAAGCCTCAATACACCTGGCCCGGATTGATAATTACATTGATCGGCATTCCTATTTACTACATTGCAGTATCAAATAAAAACAAAAATATTTCTTAGATGGCTGTTGATCTTGATAAACTGTTCAATGATATATCAAAATTAAAAGTTGCTGTTATTGGCGATGTTATGCTTGATACATATTGGTGGGGAACTGT
>JALYYX010000059.1 GCA_030946075.1 Bacteroidota bacterium
GCCTGTATATTTTATCCTGCAGATCGCCTGCTGCAAAAATGCCTTCAATATTTGTTTTAGATGTTCCCGGAATTGTTTTTATATACCCACTTTCATCCATATCCAGCCAGCCCTTAAAAATTTGAGAGTTTGGGGTATGTCCGATTGCAGCAAAATATGCACTTACTTGTAAAACTCTCATCTCCCCTGTTTGATTATTTTTAATCCTCACTGAGTCAACTTTGTGTTCGCCTAAAATTTCCTCCACTTCTGTATTCCAGTAAACTTTTATGTTAGCAGTTTTTAAAACACGTTCCTGCATCACTTTGCTTGCTCTCATCTCACTTTTACGTACCAGCATATGAACAACACTGCATATTTTACTTAAATAAATTGCCTCTTCAGCAGCAGTATCGCCTGCACCCACAATAACAACTTCTTTGCCTTTAAAAAAGAAACCGTCGCAAACTGCGCAGGCACTCACTCCATATCCATTTAATCTTTGCTCGCTTTCAAGGCCCAGCCATTTTGCACTAGCTCCTGTACTTAAAATAACTGTATCAGCTTCTATCCATTTTTCTTCATCAACCTGTACTTTAAATGGGGGTGCAGAGAAATCAACATCAGTTGCTAATCCATATCGTATATCAGTTCCCATTCTTGCTGCCTGTTTTTCAAAATGCACCATCATATCAGGCCCTTGAATACCATCAGGATAGCCGGGATAATTTTCAACATCAGTGGTAATAGTAAGCTGTCCTCCCGGTTGTATGCCCTGGTATAAAACAGGTTTTAAATTTGCTCTTGCTGCATAAATCGCTGCTGTGTATCCAGCCGGCCCTGAACCGATAATTAAACAATGAACGTGTTCAATTTCTTTATTATCCATAATTAAATCAAAGATAATTATTAAGGGTTTAAGAAATTTAAAAGGTTTAAGAAGTTTACAGATGATCTATAATTAAAAATCCTGCTAATCTTATAATCCTATAAATCAGGGTTCAGACAATTAAAAAGCCCCTCAAAAAATTGAAGGGCTTACTTTAAGATTGTTTGAATATTTTATCCTAAATAAGCTTTTAGAGCACTGCTGTATCTTGCCTTTTGTAAACGCTTGATTGCTCTTTCTTTTATCTGGCGAATGCGCTCTTTGGTTAGATCGTATTTCTGACCAATTTGCTCAATGGTTGTCCCATTTTCTCCATCCAAACCGAAATACGCATTTACAATTTCAGCTTCACGTGGACTGAGCGATTTTAATACACGGCGAATTTCATTTTTTAACGAATCGTGCATTACATCTTCATCAGTTTCACCGGCACCTTTCAAAAGATCTCCCATTGCTACATCTTCAGCTTCGTGCACGGGTGCATCCAACGAAGTGTGGCGGGTGTTGCTTTGGAAAATGTTGTTGATCTCAGTTTCGCTCATTTCAAGAATTTCAGATAACTCTTCTGTTGAAGGTTCTCTTTCATGTTCCTGTTCAAAAGCCATGTAGGCTTTATTTGCTTTGTTATAAGTGCCAATTTTGTTTTGTGGCAAGCGGACTAATCTGCCCTGCTCTGCCAACGCCTGTAGTATAGATTGGCGAATCCACCACACAGCGTAAGAAATAAATTTGAAACCTTTTGTTTCATCAAAGCGTTGTGCCGCTTTAATTAAGCCGAGGTTGCCCTCGTTGATCAAATCACTTAATGATAACCCCTGGTGTTGGTACTGTTTTGCAACTGAAACTACGAAACGTAGATTGGCTGTTGTAAGACGCTCTAAAGCTCTCTGGTCGCCCATTTTAATTTTCTGTGCTAAAATAGTTTCCTCTTCCGGCGTGATCATCCCGATCTTGGAAATTTCCTGCAGATACTTCTCAACCGCTTGTGAATCCCGGTTTGTGATCTGCGTAGCAATTTTAAGTTGCCTCATGTGTAGTATATATTAAAAATTAAGAACAATTAAAAGACACAATTAGTTGGGGGAACGTTGCAAAAGATAAGTTAAGGATTAGTAACGATCTTTAGAACTGATATGCAAATTTACAATGCAATTTCCGCATTTCATAGCGTTTAGGGAAATAACTTCACCAATCGGGGGAATTTATGGGATGAATGGAATATCATATAGGAGTTTCATACACATAATCTAATTTCGCAATTACAATTTTCCTTATAATATGATAGATTACCGTTCAGATACATTTACGAAACCAACGCCAGGGATGTTGCAGGCTATGTTTTCCGCGGAAGTTGGTGATGATGTTTTTGGTGAAGACCCCAGTGTAAATAAATTAGAAAATTTATCTGCAGAAATGTTCGGGATGGAGGCTGGACTTTTTTGTCCCAGTGGAACTATGACGAATCAAATTGCTATCAAATGCCATACTCAACCGGGCGATGAAGTTATCTGTGATAAGGTAAGTCATGTATATATTTATGAAGGAGGAGGAATTGCTTTTAATTCGGGCGCTCAGGTAAAACCTATTAGTGGAGAGAGAGGAATAATTAATGCTGACCAAGTAATTGAGAGCATTAACCCTGATGACGTTCATAAGGCCAGAACCAGCCTGGTAAGTTTAGAAAATACAGCTAACAGAGGTGGTGGGAGCTACTATGATTTTGCTGAAATTCAAAAGATTAAGGAGGTTTGCCTTACAAATAATTTGAAACTTCATTTGGATGGGGCAAGATTATTTAATGCATTAGTAGCAAGAAAAGAAAATCCAAAACAATATGGAGAAATTTTCGATAGTATTTCGATTTGCTTAAGTAAAGGTTTGGGAACTCCGATAGGCAGTGTTTTGTTGGGAAAATCACATTTCATAAAGCAGGCAAGACGAGTAAGAAAAGTTTTTGGCGGAGGTATGAGACAGGCAGGTTTTATGGCTGCAGCAGGAATTTATGCTTTGGAACATCACATTGAAAGATTAGAGATTGATCATATACATGCAAAGCTGGTTGCAGAAGCTTTACTGAAGAAAAGTTTTGTTGGAAAAATGTTACCGGTAGAAACTAATATTATCATTTTTGAAGTGATAGATTCATATAAAGCAAAATCTCTGGCAGATGAATTTAAAAAGTATGATATAAAAGTGCATCCCATCTCTCCCACCCAAATAAGAATGGTTTTTCATTTAGATATTTCTGAACAAATGATAAAGCAAACCCTTGATGTAATTGAAAACTTATAAATTAAAAGAATGTTACCTAAAATTAATCCCACTACAACTAAAGCCTGGCAACAATTACAACAACATTTTGAGGAGCTTAAAACTACTCAGCTTAAAGAATTATTTAAAGAAGATGCTGATCGTTTTACAAAATATTCATTGCCTGAACAGGATATAATTTTTGATTATTCTAAAAATTTATTTACTGATAAAACCTTACAACTTTTATTACAACTTGCTGAAGAGTGCGATTTGCAATCAGCTATTAAGGCCATGTTTAATGCTGAAAAAATTAATGAAACAGAAGATAGAGCTGTGTTACATACTGCATTAAGAAACTTTTCCGGCAAGCCTGTTATGCTGGATGGCAAAGATGTGATGCCTGAAGTGCAAAAAGTTTTGGAGCAAATGAAAACTTTTTGTAAAAAAGTTCATGATGGAGAATGGAAAGGTTATTCCGGCAAAAAAATAAAATACATTGTAAACATAGGCATTGGTGGAAGTGACCTTGGCCCTGTAATGGTTACAGAAGGACTAAAGCATTACTGGATTGAAAACATTCATCCCTACTTTGTAAGCAATATTGATGGAAGTGATATTGCAGAAATATTAAAAAAAGTAACCCCTGAAGAAACCATTTTTTTAATTGCTTCCAAAACATTTACCACGCAGGAAACAATGACCAATGCTTTCACTGCAAGGGAATGGTTTTTAAAATCTGCTTTGGATGATAAATTTGTGGCAAAACATTTTGTAGCGCTGAGCACAAATACAAAGGAGGTAAAAAAATTCGGGATCGATGAAGAGAATATGTTTGTGTTTTGGGATTGGGTTGGGGGCAGATATAGTTTGTGGAGCGCTATTGGTTTATCAATTGCCTTAACTATTGGTTATGGCAATTTTGAAAGTTTATTAAAAGGGGGCCATGAAATTGATAAACATTTCCAGGAGAAGTCTTTTGATAAAAATATCCCTGTGTTAATGGGATTGATAAGTATT
The DNA here is from genome assembly GCA_030946075.1 of Bacteroidota bacterium. Taxonomy (GTDB): domain Bacteria; phylum Bacteroidota; class Bacteroidia; order Chitinophagales; family Chitinophagaceae; genus Ginsengibacter. Next base: position 4,139 of record JALYYX010000059.1, read on the forward strand.
TGGTATCTGAATTTCTTCGGTGCAAAAACTGAAGCGATCTTACCTTATGATCAATACATGCATCGCTTTGCAGCATATTTTCAGCAGGGAAATATGGAAAGTAATGGAAAACATGTTGACAGAAATGGCAAGAAAGTAAATTATTCCACAGGCCCTGTAATTTGGGGAGAACCCGGAACCAACGGCCAGCACGCATTTTACCAATTAATACACCAGGGAACACAATTAATTCCCTGCGATTTTATTGCACCGGCAATTTCGCATAATCCAATTGGTGATCATCATAAAATTTTATTATCGAATTTCTTTGCTCAAACAGAAGCTTTAATGAATGGCAAAACAAAAGAAGAATTAGCTGGAGAAAATATTCCTGAAGAATTAATCCCTTATAAAACTTTCGAAGGTAACCGCCCAACAAATTCTTTCTTAATAAAAGAAATTACCCCGTTTACTTTGGGAGAATTAATTGCTTTGTATGAACATAAAATTTTTGTGCAGGGAATAATCTGGAACATCTACAGCTTTGATCAATGGGGAGTTGAACTAGGGAAGCAACTGGCAAAAAATATTTTACCGGAGTTAGAAAATGATTCAGAAATAACCAGGCACGATTCTTCTACAAATGGTTTAATTAATGCTTTTAAAAAATTAAGACAGTAAAAAAAATCCCCTAAATTTCTTTAGAGGATCTAAGCAAATAGTTTAGATAATTACCACTTGTCCACTTCTTCATCATTTGGCTTTACATCAATTTCAGGAGTTGCAGATGGAGCAATACCGGTAGCAGAAGTATCAGGTTCTTTATCAACAGATTCTTCTGTAGAATTATTATTATCAGTACTTTCATTATTTTCAGAAACACTATTATTTTCAAACCCTTCAGGGGGCGTATCATGATTGAATGCATCGAAATCAAAATCCGGCATCAGATCAGTTTTTACATATTCAATAGATTCACTAAGGCCTTTCAAAAACTTATTAAAATCTTCTTTATATAAAAATATTTTATGGCGGTCATATCCATCCTCATTAAATCTTTTTCGGCTTTCGGTAATGGTTAAGTAATAGTCATTGCCACGTGTTGCTCTTACATCAAAGAAATAAGTTCTGCGTTTTCCTGCCCTGATTCGTGCACTATAAACACTTTCCATTTTTTTATCATTATTCTCGTACGCCACTTTATAAGTTTTTAATTTTGAATGTTACCTTTTTTAAACGATAACAAAGATAAAATTGTTTTTCAATTAGCAAAATTTTACCGGCAGATGAACTATAATTCTTCAACTGCCTGCCTTTCGCGTTTTTGCTGATGAATATACATTTCAAAATACAATCCCTTTTGCGCCATAAGTTGATTATGTGTACCGTGTTCTGCAATAGCACCATCTTTTATTAAAAGTATTTTATCAAAATTGAATAAAGAAAATATGCGGTGTGTTATAATAATTGCAGTTTTACTTTTTAGATAATTATATAAATTAGTTATTATTTGGTTTTCAGTTTTTGCATCCACAGCACTAAGGCAATCATCAAAAATAACTATCTGATGATCTTTAATTAATGCTCTCGCAATAGATATGCGTTGCTTTTGTCCTCCGCTTAAAGTTACTCCCCTCTCCCCTATCATCGTTTTATATTTTCCGGAAAACTGTTCTATTTCATTTTGAATAACGGCATTTTCAGCAGCATTCACCACTGATTGATGAGTAGCATCTGTTGCTGAAAAACTTATATTATTTTCGACGGTATCACTAAATAAAAAAACATCCTGCGGTACGTAGCTTATTTGTGAACGTAATGTTTTTAAATCAATTTTTCTTATAGATGTGTCATCATACAAAATATCACCTTGCTGCGGATCATACATTCGCAAAAGCAACTGCGCTATTGTTGATTTTCCTGAACCGGTTTTTCCTATTATCGCTATTTTTTCTCCTGCATTTATTTTTAAATTGAAATTTTTAATTGCATGAATACTTGTGTGAGGATAAATAAAATCAACATTTTTAAATTCAATATTTCCATGAAGATTTATTTGTTGAACATCAACAGCATTTTGAATGGTTGGTTTTGTATGCAGAAATTCATTTATTCTTCGCTGAGAAGTAATAGCTCTTTGAATCATGCTGGCTGTCCATCCTAAAGCACTTACAGGAAATGAAAGTAACAGGATATACATTACAAACTCACCAATTACCCCAATGGTAACTTGACCATTAATAACATATAGGCCGCCAATTAAAATTGTAATTAAAGTACTAAGCCCAACTAACAAGGCAATGGAAGGAAAATAAATTGCCTCTGTTTTTGCAAGAGAAATTGCATTTCTTCTGTAATCATCACTATTCTTTTCAAAGAAACCAAGCATAGCTTTTTCCTGCACAAAAGATTTTATCACTCTTATTCCTGAATAAGATTCCTGAGCATTTGTTGTAAGGTCGGAAAGCAGGGATTGTATTCTGTCACTTTTTTTATTAATGATTGTGTTTACATAATAAATGGTGAAAGCCAGTACCGGAAAGGGAGACAACACATACAGAGTAAGCTCTTTGTTTTCTTTCATCATATAATAAACTGAAAATCCGATTGTAGCAGCAAGATTTATTATGTACATAACTGC
>JALYYX010000062.1 GCA_030946075.1 Bacteroidota bacterium
CAGGCAAGAGAAGCAACCATCGAGGCTGGTCTCGAAAGAGTACGATACAAAGCTATGGCTATGCAATCCAGCGAAGACGTGGGTTCGGCGACTGCTGTTGTGTTTAACGAAATTTCTTTGTTAGGTGTAGAAACTATGCGATGCGGTATTACTATTATTCATCCTGATAAAACGGGAGATGTATGGGCTGCTACAACTACTAACGAAGGAAAAGAAATGAAAGGAGTTGGCAGTATTAATTTTCAAAACCATCCGCTGTGGGTTGGTTTGTTTACTGCATGGCAGAATAAAGAAGAAAATTTTTCATACCACTTAAAAGGAGAAGATCTAAATGCTTATTATAAAGCACTGGCCAATTCACCAAACTACTCTGCACCTTATTTAGAAGATGAGATGCCCGAACATTTTTTTTATGCAAGTTTTTTTGAAGAAGGCGCAGTCTTTACTTTTTCACTGTTAGAGCACAACGAAGAAAATAAAAAAATACTCAGGAAATTCACCGCTGTTTTTTCATTGACGTTCCGCCGTTACCGGGATTTAAAAAAAGCCGAAGCACAGGCAAGAGAAGCACAGATTGAAACAGCTTTGGAAAGAGTTAGGAGCCGCAGCATGGCTATGCACCAAACTTCTGAATTGCAAGCAGTAATTCACACCGTTCACAAGGAACTGCTAAACCTTAACCTTTCAATAGATGGAGGATCGTTTGTAGTGATTAATGATGATGTTGGACCGGAGCTACGTTGCTGGGGTTCGGGTGGTACAGCTAATACATCAGAAGAAGTGCAGGTACCCCATTTTAATATGCCTTTTTGTACCAACCTGGTAAAAGGTATAAAGAGTGGCCCCGGATTTTTTACAGAAGAATTTTCTCAGGAAGAAAAAAAGAAATACTTCACAAAATTATTTAAACACAAGCCCTGGTCAGATATTAGCACCGAACAGAAAAAAGAAACACTTTCAAGTTCGGGCGGATATACACGGTCTGTTGCTGTATCAAAACATACTGCAATTTTTATCATTAACCATCTAGGAAAAAAATTTACCGATGATGAAAATGATATTTTAAAACGGTTCGCTAAAGTTTTCGAGCAGACTTACACTCGTTTTCTTGATCTGCAAAAAGCAGAAGCACAAACAAGGCAGGCACAAATTGAAACTGCAATGGAAAAAGTAAGAGCAAGAGCATTGGCTATGCAAAAACCGGAAGAGTTGATTGAAGTGGCTCAGGTGCTTCGTAAAGAAATGAGTGCACTTGGTGTGGAAGAATTGGAAACAAGTTCAATCTATATTCATAATGAAGTTGAAGGAACAACTGAATGTTGGTATGCTATAAAAGATATACGTGCTGATGACAAAAAATTAGTTTCTGACCACATGACCATCAATTTGAATGATACATGGGTTGGCAGAAAAATGTTGAGGTTTTATAATTCAGATAAAAAACAAATTTCCATTCCAATGCAGGGCGACGTAAGAAAGGAATGGATAAACTATTGTGCTGATCATTCGAAAGTGTTGGTTGGATTTTATGGTGATAACATTCCTGATCGCACATATCATTTATATAAATTTTCTAACGGTTATATGGGCGCTGCATCACCCGGCGATATATCTTTAGAAAGCTGGGATTTGTTGCAACGAGCCACTTCAGTTTTTTCATTGGCTTACACACGTTTCAGTGATTTGCAAATAGCCGAAGCCAGCGCAAGGGAGGCAATAAAACAATCTGCATTGGATCGCATACGTGCAGACATTGCATCCATGCGAACAATAAGTGACCTTGACAGAATCACTCCATTAATCTGGAATGAGCTAACTATACTTGGTATTCCTTTTATTCGCTGCGGTGTATTTATTATGGATGATGTGCAACAACTCATTCATACATTTCTTTCCACGCCGGATGGACAAGCCATTGCTGCATTTCATTTGCCTTATGATACCCCCGGAAATGTTTCGCATATTTTAAACCACTGGCAGCATACAGAGAAATATTTAGATCACTGGAACGAAAAAGAGTTTACAACATTTGCAGACATATTAGTAAAGCAGGGAGAGCTGGCTTCATCTGAGCAATATTTAAAAACAATTCCGAAAGGAGGATTCTATTTACACTTTCTTCCTTTTTTGCAAGG
>JALYYX010000092.1 GCA_030946075.1 Bacteroidota bacterium
AAAGATGAGGAAGGAGAAAAGCTTACATCTCTTTTAGAAAAAAATAAGATTGATGCGGGATACATGTTATTTTCAGATGAAAGAGTTACTACCAATAAAATAAGAATTATTGGCCGCAACCAGCAAATGATGAGGCTTGATGCAGAGTATATTCATGATCTTGAAAAAAATGAAGAACAAAAGTTTATTAAACTAATAGAAAAATATATTGCAGAAATTAAGCCCCATGTAATTATTTTAGAAGATTATAACAAAGGGATATTAACTGAAAGTATTATAAAGAAAGTTATTGATCTGTGTAACGTTAAAAAAATTATTTGTGCTGTAGATCCCAAACGTAAAAATTTCTTCGCATTTAAAAACATCACACTTTTTAAACCCAATTTAAAAGAAGTAAAAGAAAGCCTTCATATTTTATCGGAAGATGTTAATGAAAAAATGCTTTCTGAAATTCATCAGCAATTAAAAGAAAAATTAAACCATTATATTTCACTCATCACTCTTTCAGATAAAGGAATGTTTTATGAAGATGAAAGTGATTCAAAAATTATTCCTTCTCATTTACGTAATGTTGCAGATGTAAGCGGGGCAGGCGACACCGTTATTGCAGTTGCCTCTTTAGTGTATGCTGCTACAAAAAACATTGAGCTTACTGCAGAGATCGCAAACATAGCAGGAGGGCTTGTTTGCGAGGAAGTTGGCACCGCCGCAATCAATAAACAAAAGTTATTAGAGGAGTGTAAAATACTTTTAGATAAATCACTTTAAAGTTACGTATTTGGAAAGTACTATTGCATAAAATACTTTTGCAATCCACATAAATACTCAGGGTAGATGAAAGTAATGAAGTTTGGAGGCACCAGTGTTGGTAAGCCTGAAAGAATGTTTGAAATTGCAAAACTCATCACAACTGATGATGAGCCGAAAATTGTTGTATTGAGCGCATTAAGCGGCACAACAAATTCTCTTGCAGAAATAAGTAATTATTTATCAAAAGGCGAAAGACTCGTTGCCAAACAGCACATTGATGCACTTGAACAGCATTACCAGAATTTTATAATTCAATTGGTAAAAACAGAAAGCGCTTACAGCAAAGCAAAAGCAGTTATAGCAGAGCATTTTGAGTTTCTTAATATCATTTTAAAAATATCTTTCAGTGAGGCGTTAAATAAAGATATTCTTGCGCAGGGAGAACTCCTAAGCACTAAACTATTTGGAATTTATCTTGAAGAGCAAAAGATTGATCATATGTGGTTGCCTGCATTGGATTTTATGACCACAGATATGACTGAAGAGCCACAGATAGGAAGTATAAAAGTTAAGCTCACACAATTACTGCAACGACATAAGGAAACAAAGCTTTTTATAACACAGGGCTACATTTGCCGCAATGCAAAAGGAGAAGTTGATAATTTAAAGAGAGGTGGTAGCGATTATACTGCATCATTAATTGCTGCGGCAACAAATGCAACTGTGTGTGAAATATGGAGCGATATTGATGGTATGCACAATAATGATCCACGCATTGTAAAAAATACAAAGCCAATTGACCAGTTAAGTTTTGAAGAGGCAGCAGAGCTTGCCTATTTTGGTGCTAAAATTTTACATCCGGCAAGCATTTGGCCAGCACAATATTTTAATATTCCTGTAAAACTTTTGAACACATTGCAGCCATCCGCAAAAGGTACAATCATTAAAAGCGAAGCAGGTAGTGTTGGCGTAAAAGCAGTAGCAGCAAAGGATTACATTACTGCTATAAAAATAAAAAGCAGCCGCATGCTGCTGGCTTATGGTTTTTTAAGAAAGATTTTTGAAGTGTTTGAAAAGTACCGCACTTCAATTGATATGGTTACAACCTCAGAAGTTGCGGTGTCACTTACTATTGATAATGACGCTTATTTAAAAGAAATAATTAAAGAGCTTGAGCTTTTCGGAACTGTAGAGGTTGATACAAACCAAACCATTGTTTCAATTGTTGGCAACCAGATAACCGAAACGAAAGATGTGCTGAAAAAAATATTTGAAACCATTACATCCATTCCTGTACGCATGGTTAGCTACGGGGGCAGTCTTCATAATATTTCTTTACTTATTTCAAGAGAATATAAAGAGCAGACAATGCAAATGCTGAATGAAGGTTTGTTTTAGGAGTAAAATAATTCTTAGTATTTTATTCCCATCTTTTTATAAATAAAGCTCATCAGCCACATTGGGCCTATCATTAAAAACTGTATGTCTTTTAAAAAAGAAGGTTTTCTACCTTCCACTTTATGGCCATAAAATTGGCCAACCCATGCTGCAACAAATAAAATAATACATAGTAACCATAAAGGAATGGTAGTGTATGTTTCAATATAATAACATATTGCCAGGCACAGCAATCCAAATAAAAGCATACCTATCCATATAGTTTTTGAGAGTGAAAAATAATAAGCCGTAACCAAAAAAATTAAAATCATAGCAACGTTCAATTGCAGTGCAGGCGCGAGTTGTATAGGTAGTTTTATACAATAAAATAACCCAACCAGGGTAAAAAAAATTGTTGGAACACATATCCAGTGAATTGTTTTATTTGTTTCATCTTTATGGCTGTCGCCATATTCTTCAAGCCAATTATTAATTGTTTTCATATTAAAAAATGTAATTTTAAATATCCTTCCATTCCTTGAATATCCGGAATAGCCTTACCTTTAAAAATCTACCTTTATTATTTAATCACAATTTAAAAACTAAACACACATGAAACGTTTATTAATTTCAGCATGCATGCTTTTCAGTATTCTTATTGCAACCCGTACTATTGCACAAGAAAAAGTAAAAGAGAAAGATGACAAAACAAAAGTAAAAGACAAGGATGATAATTATAAAGAAAAAGATAAAGCCAATAAGATTAAAATTAAAGATGACAATGGTAAAATAAAAATCAAAAATGGTAAGGGTATGATGAACAATTATCCTTACACAGCCGCCTATTCATCTAATTTTATTATGGGTAATCCTGCTCATGCAAAAATGGTATTGGATATGTGGAAAGATTACGATGATAATCAATTTACCAGGCATGATATGCTGGCTGATACTGTTAAAGTATATCTGCCTGATGGAACGGTTATATCTGGTAAACAAAATTCTTTATCTGGATTAAGTGCTTATCGTAGCGGTTTTGCTTCTGCCACCAGTACTGTAGATGCCTGGATGCCTTTAAAAAGTGTAGATAGAAATGAAAATTGGGTTGCAATTTGGGGCTCTGAAAAAGATACCAATAAAGATGGATCTGTTACAAGTACTGAAATTCATGAGATATGGAGAATAAATAAAGATGGCAAAGTAGATTATATAAAACAATATGCCGGCAAAACTCCAGCTGCTCAGTAATCAATTATTTTTATACATAAAAGCCCGAATCATAAAAGACCCGGGCTTTTTTGTAACAGTTTGAGATTGCTAAATTATCAGCATTGCATCACCATAACTAAAGAAACGGTATTTATCTTTTATAGCTTTTTTATAAGCATCCATCATAAGGTCGTAGCCGGCAAATGCACAAGCCATAATTAACAAACTTGTTTTTGGTAAATGAAAATTAGTTACCAATGCATCGGCAATATTAAATTTATAAGGCGGGTGTATAAAATGATTTGTCCACCCCTCAGAAGGCTTTAATAATTTTTGCGCCGTAAAAGATGATTCCATTGCCCTCATGGTTGTAGTACCGATAGAGCAAATTCTTTTTCCGCTTTCTTTTGCTTTATTTACAATCAG
>JALYYX010000094.1 GCA_030946075.1 Bacteroidota bacterium
TTATGAAAACAATTAAAATGACAAACAAAAGAAGAAGTATCATGCCTTCTGTAATATCAGTATTGGGCATATTTTTTATGCTGGTAATTTTTATGGGATGCGACTCAGAAAAAAAAATGATGAAAAACCATGTTGACCTTATTGGTATGCATGAAAATAACAGCACTGTAGCTGATTACATTAGCTATGTAGCTGCAAATAATACGATGGTTCCGGATCATCAATACATAAATAAAGCTTTGGTAAAATTAGCAGATGCTACTAATGCAATGGCTATGGAAACAAAATACACCGTTATGGGGGATTTAAACATGGCTAAGATGGATGCAAATAAAATTACACAAGATCCTAATGAAACGACGCACTCAGATAACATCAGAAAATCCGCAGATATTTTAGCTGATATTTTACACAACCTGCAAATGGCAAAATATCCCGGACTTTCCAGTCAGACTACAGAATTGAAAAATATAGCAGCATCAATAAAACCTGATATTCTTACCGACAAACAAAAAGAAGCCATCATGTTCTTCTTTACTAAATCAGCAAGGCTTTTGGAAATGATGAATTAATAATCCTTAAAAAAAATATTATGGAAGATAACAACAAACAACTTTTTTACATGGATGAACTATCAGGCTATAAAGTAGCCGAAGATTACTGCGATGTGAGAGGCTGGGAAGTAAAAGATGCCGCCAACCTCACAATAGGTAAAGTAGATGATATGCTGGTTAATAAAAAAGCTGAACGTGTAGTGTATCTTGATGTTGAAGTAAATGGTGACCTTATAAAAACAGGAAACAAAACCTACTCTACACCGGCAAGTGATGGTGTGCATGAATTTTTAAATAAAGATGGAGATGACCATCTTATTATCCCGATAGGTTTGGCAAATTTAGACGAAGAAAATAAATATGTATTGTGTGATCAAATACAATACAGCACCTTCAGCAAAGCAGGGAGGTTTAAAAAAGGAAGCTCTATAAGCAGGGAATATGAAATAAAAACGATTCAACATTTTATTCCCAATACCAATGTAATGGCAGATCACAACAGAATTACTGACAGCTTTTACAATGGTAAAGAATTTGAATATACATTCAAAAGAAGGCAGCATTATTAAAGATTGCAACTATTGAGTACACAAAATGAAATTGATACATTCCGGCTTTGAAACATTTAGCAAATGCTTTTAAATATTCGTTTAGTACCATTTAATTATAGAGAAGGCAGGCAAATTTTGATGAAGCAAATAAATATGTTCTGTGTGATAAAATAAAATATAGCATATTCAGCAAGGCTGTCAGGTTTAAAAATATTATTCCTTATTTAAATTCTGAAGGCATAATTATTTTAGAATAAAATCTTCTTATCATTTAAAAAAATATAAAATGAGCAACAATTGGATTACTGCATTAATAGTTCTTATAGCCGCCGCTGGTATAATAACCTTATTGATTATGCGAAATAAAAAAGATAAAAAAAATTTATTAAACAAATTCACTAAAACAGAGGAAGAAGGCAAAATTGATGCAAATGCTTAGCAAATAAAAAAATAAAAATTATGAAACGCAGTCTTAATAATTTAATTGGCTATACAATCGGTGCAACTGATGGAGAGATCGGTAAGGTAAAAGATTTTTATTTTGATGATCATACCTGGACAATCAGGTACCTGATTGTAGAAACAGGTAGTTGGCTTAATGAACGAAAGGTGCTCATTTCTCCGCAAGCCCTTTTAATGCCGGATTGGGAAGGCGAAGTATTTCCGGTAAATCTTACCAAAGACCAGGTGAAAAATAGTCCTGATATTGATACGCAGCAAACTGTATCACGCCAGCAGGAAATTATATTAAATGAATATTATCCCTGGACAAGCTATTGGGGTGGCGGCATTTGGGGTGCCGGTATGGGAATGGGAGGAATGATGATGCAAACCCATGAACCCATTGCTGAAACTTTGCCTGAAGGTAAAGAGCCCGAAGTGGTATCACACTTACGCAGTACGCATCATGTAAACAAATACAGCATCAAAGCCATTGATGGAGATATAGGAGAGGTTGAAGATTTTTTAATTGACGACAGCAATTGGCAAATGGATTTTATCATAGTTGATACAGGGCATTGGTTTCCGGGAAAAAAAGTACTGATATCACCAAAATGGATTAAGGAAATAGATTGGGATACATCATCAGTTGTAGTAAATACTTCTGTTGAGCATATAAAGAACAGCCCGGAATATTATCCCAAGCAAACATTAAGTGATGACTATGTAATAAACCTTCATGATTACTATGGCAGGATAATTTCTCATAAACAATAAATACTTTTTGCATTGCGTGCAACTCATTTTTATTTAAAAATTTATGACCATTCAATTTAATACAGACAAAAACATACACGGTACAGAAAAAGTTACTGAACCTTTGATTGAAATAATACAACAGGAATTAAGCAGGTATAGTGATAAAATTACCCGGATAGAAGTTCACCTTTCAGATGAAGACGGAAATAAAGATGGCTTTAAAGACAAACGATGTTTGCTGGAAGCCCGCCTTAAAGGAAGAAAGCCTATCGCCGTTACTAATATGGCAAACACCCATTTGTTGGCAGTTGAGGGAGCTATTGACAAATTAAAATCATCTATGGGTAAACTGTTAAACGATTAAATAGAATGTTTAAAGCATTGGAATACTTCAAATTTTATAAAATAAAACTTAA
>JALYYX010000102.1 GCA_030946075.1 Bacteroidota bacterium
TTAGGAGCAGAACTTATCCGTCAAGGTCATGAAGTTGGAATTATAGCCATCAGAGACAAGTACGTTTCATCAGTATTTACCGGTAATCAAGAATCAGAAACTCTTTTTATCCCTATTCTACGGATCCCGCTTATTTACAATACAAGACAAAGATTTACAAACGCAAAAAACTGGATTGATAAATTTGATCCTGAATGGTTAAGTCTTCAATATGTGCCTTTTACTTTTCAAACCAAAGGATTGCCATTTTGGTTAAGTAAACATTTAAAATTTGTAGCGGGGAAAAGAAATTGGCATATAATGTTTCATGAAACTTGGGTAGGAAGTGAAAGTAAGTTAGATATAAAAAAAATAATAATATCTTTTTTACAAAAGGAAATGTTTAGATTGATGTTGAGTAAAGTAAGGCCAGTAATCATTCACACGCACTTGCCTTTGTTTAAAAAAAGACTCCAGCAGCTTAGATATAGTAACATTAAGGCATTGCCATTGTTTTCTAACACTCCTGTTAGCTTGAAAGAAAAGAGCAAGGATTATACAAATTTTGTTTTCCGTATCGGCTTTTTTAGTAAGTTTGAAACAAGCAAGTCTGTTTTAGATTTTCTTTCAATTCTAGGTGAACAACTCATTGAAAATGGGCTAGAGCCTGAAGTTCTGATTATAGGAGGAAAGATAGAAGAAACGAATATTTATAAACAAAATATAGAAAACATTTCAATTTATAAAAATAGGGTGATACAAACCGGCTTTCTTCAACCAGTGGAGTTATCTGAAAAGCTGCAGAGTTGTTCATTGGGTATTACTCCAGTACCAAGGCATGTTTTAGGTAAAAGTGCTAGCGTAGCTACATTTCTGTTTCATGGTGTTCCCATTGCGGCTCCTAATCATCATTTACAATATGATGATTTAGATATTGGATTTTTTTTACCAAATTTAACTCTAGCTGTCATGTTACAGCCTGACTTAAATAGCTTTCAAAAAGCAAAGGAAGCAACATCTAAAGCTAGAGATGAAATAAAGCTATCTACAATTGTTCAATGCTTTATTGCTGATCTTCAAAATGTATGATGTTATTTGTTTAAATAATATTAAATGAATAAAATAAACCCTAACAAAATCAATTAAGCTCACTTTGCATGACTAATTTCATCTGACACGATAATTTTCTAAGTGTGAAACTGCTTATAATGTTGACTATTAATTATAACCAATCCTAAATATTGAAATGAAATTAGGAACTAATAATAAACAAATTAAAACACTCATTAAAGATTACATCAAACAGTTGTTGTTTGTTTTTTCTTTTAACAAACCAAATAAAAAAAAACAATTAGATAATGCATCCTCCATAGATGACACATATAAAATTTGCAATGATTTAATCTGTGTTCATCAAAGTAAATATGAAATATTGCAGTTAATACAAAAACTTAAACAAAAGCAGCCAAAAGTAATTGTAGAAATTGGGACAGCAGATGGTGGTACAAGCCTGTTATTAGGGAGATGCCTAACAAGGGTTGATTTGGTAATATGTATTGATCTTTATGTCAAGAATAAAAAGAAACTGACCTATTTTCTTTCACCTAAAACTGTTCATACAATTGACGCCAGCTCCTATAGCCTGGGAACAGTTGAAAAGGTTCATAAAATACTTAATGGTAGAACGATTGATTTTCTTTTTATTGATGGCGACCATACTTATGATGGAGTGTCCAAGGACTATAAAAGTTATCTAAATTTATTATCAAATGATGGGATAGTTGGATTTCATGACATTGTGCCTGATTATTTAACTACGTTTGGGCGCAACACAGGTATGTGGGTTGGCGATGTTCCAAAGTTCTGGAAAGAAATAAAAGAGCGTAATCATTTTTGCGAAATCATTGAAAATTCCAAACAAGATGGCCAAGGCATTGGATTATTATTGTAAAATATTTAAAATAACTTGTTCTTAAATCGCACTATTTAATTTTGATGTCTTCTATAGGCAGCAGGTATATTTTTGGACAGTTTCCTTTTAATTTAGAGTTTACATAATTACATTTAATGGGAAAAGTAGCAGTTGTTATTCCTGTTTATGGGCAATGGCACTTAGTAAAAAAGAATGTTGATGCTCTTATCTATTTTGATAACGAGTTTATAAATGAAATAATAATTGTTGATGATTGTTCTCCTGTAGTCAATCCTTTTCACTTCAATGATGTTGTAACAATTATAAGAAATTCATCAAATTTGGGATATACTGCCACTGTAAATAATGGATTGCGTAGAGCTAAATCAGATGTCATTATTTTACTCGACTCCGACGCTTACCCGATTAGAGCTTTTATTAATGATGTAGTTTCAATCTATGAAAAGAATTCTACAGTTGGTTGTATAGGCTTTGGAACCGTTGACGATTTGGGTAATAATACCGGTAATTTTCAGTACGAGCCTTCTGTTCTTGGCTATGTTTTAGGTCAAAAGTTGCAAGCCTTATTTAATTTAAGATTAAATAATAATATCATTCCTTATTCTTGTGCAGTTAGTTTTAGAAAGGTTTGTCTTATTGAAATGGAATATTTTGATGAAAATACGTTTCCAGTTTTAGATGCTGATATAGACTTATCAATGAATATTCATCGTTCACAGTGGAAATTAATTTTTGATCATAAAATAATAGTAAGTCATAAAGGAGGAAACTCTTACAAGGTTAATTATAAACGTGTTAATTTATATCATCACAGCAGGTGGAATTTATTACGAAAACACAATCAACTACAAGCCCCATTTTTCATTAAATTTTTACTTAATGCACGAGTTATTCTCGAAATCTTCATTTTTTATTCATTGAAAGTTTTAAAATATAAAAAGAGTAATTACTCGGAGAAAATTTTAGGCAGAAGGATTTTATTATCAGAAATTAAAAATTATTCTTAATAAAGTATATTAAAAATAAATTACTCATAAATGTCATTTATACATTATATAAAGAAGCCAGAATATTTCCTTAAACCCATTTCAATTTTTAAACGGCTTTTCAAAAAGAATAAAGGTGTTTCTTCAATAAAAACTCCATGGCATTCAACTATAGAAATTGATTGTAGTGATATGATAGGTAGAGAAATATATAAAACTGGTATATATGATTTGGCAGTAAGTGAGTTATTATGGCGATTAGTAGAACCAGGAAATTTTGTAATAGACATTGGTGCTAATATTGGGTTTTTTACAAATTTATGTTCATACAGAACCGGTAAATCAGGAAAAGTTTGGGCTTTTGAACCCAATCCTTCATTACAAACGCAACTCAAAAAAAATGGAAATTCTAATGATCTATTAAATACAACATTTTTTCAAATAGCTCTTTCTGACTCAACCAAAGAAGGGTTTTTGGTTCTGCCAGATCATTATAATAATAACAATGGTGTAGCTTTTATTGGTAACGATTCAAAGTCATCCCTTAAAATAAGTTTGAAGTGTTTAGATGATATAATATCTACAAAAGACAGAATAGAGGTTTTGAAAATAGATGTTGAAGGACATGAGCTAGCGGTATTTACAGGAGCGCAGGAGGCATTACAAAATAAATGTGTTGAGAATATTATTTTTGAAGATCATAATCCTTATCCTTCTAAGGTAATTCTCTTTTTACAGTCGTTCGGCTATAAAATATATAGAATTGAGAAGGGCTGGAGAAATATTATTCTTAAAGATCCTACATCAAAATCTAGGATTAGCACAAGGGAACCAACGAATTATTTAGCAACATTCAATGTTGCAAGGGTCAGGAATAAAATAAAAGGCGGTTTTTATAAATGTATGTATGGCTAATAGTTTCATTGCTATTTTATTTCTTTATCATGAGAAAAATTCTAATTCTTACACATAATTTTTATCCATTTCTTGGTGGTATTGAAACAGTATCTGAAATCTTGGCAAATTTCTTCCACTATCAGGGTCATTTAGTACATGTTTTAACTTGGGAAAAAGATAAAGGTGAAAAAGATTTTCCCTTTAAAGTAATTCGAAATCCTTCTATAAAAAACCTTTTGAATGAGCACTATTGGGCAGATATCATTGTTGAAAATAATCCTTGTTTAAGGTTATCTTGGCCAGCCATTTTATTCAGGAGAAAACATTGTGTTATAATTCAAACTTGGATCACCAGAACAAATGAGAAAGTGGGCTTTATAGATAATCTTAAACGGAAATGGTTACGAAAGGCGAATTCAGTAATTGCCTGCAGTGAAGCGATTCAGAAAGGCTGCTGGCCTTCCGCCACTGTTATAAGGAATCCTTATTCTGAAACAGTCTTTAAGAAAATGACAGACGTTGTGCCAACTAAAGATTTTGTTTTTGTAGGAAGGCTTGTATCTGACAAAGGAGCAGATTTAGCGGTAAAAGCATTATATGAGTTACAAGAAAAGACAAATACTCAATTTAGATTAACAGTGATCGGAGACGGTCCCGAAAAGGAAAGCCTAAGAAATCTGGTAATGGAATTGCAACTTGAAGATAGTGTTCATTTTACAGGTAAACTCGAAGCCAAAGAAATTGCTAAGTTTCTCAATCAACATAAATATCTATTGGTGCCTTCAGTATGGAAAGAACCTTTTGGTATTGTTGCTTTGGAGGGTTTAGCTTGTGGCTGTCTTCCGATAGTTTCAGATGGAGGTGGATTGCCAGAAGCGATTGGACCTGCCGGACTAACATTTAAAAGAAATAATTTAAATTCATTGGTAGCAACGATAGAACATATCTTGACACATCCTGAAGAGGAAGAAATGATGAGGGAGGCAGCAACAGAGCACCTGAAAAACTATACTGAAAAAATTGTAACACGAAAGTATTTGCAGGTAATTGAAGGAATTGCAGATTAAGTTTAATTATTATCTAATTTATTTGTGATACTTCTATCACATCCTACTGGAAATGCTTTTTCTAGAGCTGCAGCAAAGGGGTTGATGCAAGAGAATATATTGCTGGAGTTTCATACGACAATTGCATCTTTTCCGGGAGATATTTTGGATAGGTTGGGCTCCATTGGTCCTCTATCAGAGATCAGAAGACGAAGATTTGATACTTCGCTTAAGGCTCTCACGCATACTTCTCCTTTTTTAGAAGCAGGCAGGATGATATCAGCAAAAGCGGGATTAAAAAAATTTATTCAGCACGAGAAAGGAATATTCAGTGTAGATGCAGTATATAAAAATCTCGATAGGAAAATAGCTGCAAGGCTTAAAAGTTTATTAGGAAAAGGCCTTAATGCTGTATATGCATATGAGGATGGAGCGCTGGAATCTTTTAAAAAAGCACACCAGTTGAAAATAAAATGTTTATATGATCTCCCTATCGGGTATTGGAGATCAGCCCGAAAGATTTTAGATGTGGAAAAAGAAAAATGGCCGGAATGGTCATCAACACTGATCGGTTTGGGAGATTCATCTGAGAAACTTCATCGAAAAGATGAAGAACTGCGCCTTGCGGATATGAATTTTGTTGCTAGCCAATTTACAGCAGACACTTTAAAAGATTTTCCGGGACAGCTAAATGAGATACAGGTAATACCGTATGGATTTCCACCTGTTTACAACCAACGAACATACAAATCTGCTTTTAATAAACCTCTTAAGCTGTTGTTTGTGGGAGGACTATCCCAAAGAAAAGGAATTGCAGAATTGTTTTCAGTCGCAAATGAACTGAAAGAACATATAGAGTTAACAATCATCGGAAAAAAAACGACCAATGCATGTAAAGCTCTTGATAATGCCTTATCGCAACACCGCTGGATACCTACCTTATCGCATGAAAAAATATTAGAAATGATGCGTGAGAACGATGTATTGGTTTTTCCTTCCCTGTTTGAGGGGTTTGGATTGGTAATAACTGAAGCTATGTCCCAGGGAACACCGGTAATAACCACTGAACGGACAGCAGGCCCTGATTTGATCAATCATGGCGAAAATGGCTGGCTTGTAGAAGCCGGTTCAGAGCAGAAACTTAAAGAGGCTATAGAAGTCATTTTACTCAAACCCTTCATAGTAAGGGAGGCTGGGTATGCCGCAATGAAAACAGCGCAACAAAGACCGTGGCATGTTTACGGAAGTGAACTTGCAATAACGATCAAAGACCGGATAGCTACGAAAATATGACACTTGAAAATACATTAACGAATAATACAACAGCAGAACAGGCTTGGCAAAAATCTTTTATAGATACAACTTTATCTTCCATTAAAAAGTGGGTATGGATTTATTTTTGGCTGCTGCTTTTTGAAGGTGCCTTGCGGAGATGGGTACTGCCATCTTTAGCTGCACCGTTATTAATTATACGTGATCCGGTTGCTGTATGGATAATGATACTAGCATATAAAAAAAATGTGTTTCCTGTTAATTTTTACATAGTAATAATAGGATTAATAACGGTAGTAAGTATATATACTGCTATTTCCCTGGGTCATCATAATATTTTTGTTGCGCTTTACGGAGCAAGGATATATTTACTGCACTTTCCGCTGATCTTTGTTATAGGAAATATATTTACTAAGAAGGATGTCATTAAAACAGGTAAAGTATTACTGTGGATATCATTGCCTATGACTGTTCTTATAATTATACAATTTTACAGCACCCAAAATTCATGGGTAAATGCAGGTTTAGGAGGGGACGTGGAAGGTGCAGGGTTTAGTGGGGCATTGGGTTTCTTTAGACCCCCGGGTACATTTTCTTTTACTACGGGTGTAGTTGTATTTTACGGTTTAATTGCCTGTTTTATTTTTTATTTCTGGACAACTTTGCATGAAGTAAAAAAGCTTTTATTATTCATTTCAACCATCTGCTTATTTGTAGCTATACCTTTTTCAATAAGCCGCAGTTTGTTCTTTGAAGTTATCGTTTCAATAATATTTTTTATCGCAGCTATTACTATCACAAGGCTATCTATTATAAAATTTTTTGTGCCTGGTTTAATTGTAGCCGGTGCACTTGTTATTTTAACGAATGAAGATTTTTCTACAACAGCTACAGAAGCTTTTACAACCCGATTTGAAACAGCCAGTGAAGCTGAGGGAGGTGCCAAAGGAACCCTGCAAGACAGGTATCTTGGTGGAATGGTTACGGCGTTGGAGAATGCTGCAGAGCAGCCTTTCTTCGGTTATGGATTAGGTATGGGCACCAATGTGGGTGCTCAGCTATTGGTAGGAGACAGAACCATTTTCCTGATATCAGAGGGAGAGTGGGGAAGAGTTTTCGGTGAGTTAGGAGCCATACTTGGCTTATCAGTTATCTTTATCAGGTTATCCGTATGTTGGCAGATGCTAAAAGAATCTTACCGTAAATTAAGACAAAATGATCTGTTACCATGGATGCTTTTAAGCATGGGGTTATTAACTATCCCACAAGGTCAATGGGCTCAACCCACAGCCCTTGGTTTTTCAGTATTTATAGGAGGATTAATATTTGCTTCTTTTAATGATGAAGAAGATACTCTTGACGATGAAGAATTAGAAATAACCTGATGCAAAATGTGGCACTTATAACAGGTATCACCGGGCAAGATGGGGCTTATCTAGCAAAATTATTATTAGATAAAGGTTATGTAGTAAAAGGGCTTACCAGAAGCTATAGTAACCTTAATTTGAAAGGATTAGAATTTTTAGGAATAAAAGATAAAGTAAAACTTATAGAATGCGATCTCACCGATCTGTCGCAGGTTATTTCAGTAATAAAAGAAGTTAACCCTGCACATATTTATAATTTAGCCGCACAAAGTTCTGTTTCACTCTCCTTTAAACAGCCGATAGGAACGCTAAACTTTAATATTACCTCTGTTTTAAATTTGTTAGAAGCCATTAGGCTGATAAAACCAGACATTAAATATTACCAGGCTTCCAGCAGTGAAATTTTTGGAGCTACTGAAGATCTGCCAATCACTGAAAATCACACTGTAAATCCAATCAGCCCTTATAGTATTTCCAAAACTACTGGTTTTCTTATCAGCAAAAATTACAGGGAAGCTTATGGAATTTTCAGCTGCAATGGTTTTTTATTTAATCATGAATCATGCCTTAGAACAAACAACTATTTTGTAAAAAAAGTTATAACAGAAAGTCTGAAAATAAAACAGGGGAAAAAACAAATACTTGAAGTTGGGAATATTGATATTAAAAGAGATTTTGGATGGGCAGCAAAATATGTTGAGAGTATGTTTTTAATGCTTAATCATACAAGTCCCGGTGATTATATTATATGTTCAGGAGCATCTATTTCTTTACGCTCAATAATCGAATATGTTTTTAAGTCTTTAAATATTTCTATGGATCATTTAGTAGTAAGTAAAGATTTATACAGGCCAACTGAAATAACTGATATGTATGGTGATAATACAAAGGCAAGGAAAATACTAGGCTGGGATTACAGGCTGAACTTTTATGATGTTTTAGACATATTAATTGAAGAGGAAATTAAATACTTTTCCGGACAATAAATTAAAAGTCCGGCACTTTCAACGCAAGCCGAGGCCAGGCTTTAGTTTTAGTCTTGAGCATATATTTGATGATGTTAGAAAAAGACTTGCTGATAAAATAAATTTTGACATTAAAATATGCAGCTATTTTAACAATGGCCTTTTTACTAAACTATATAACATTATTGAAGCCGGATGTAGACAAAGTAATGGCATAAACCACATAACAGGAGAAGTACATTATTTAAATTTATTAATGCGAAAGAAAAAGGTTATGCTTACTGTTTTAGATTGCGGTATGATGCACAGGAAAACAGGTCTCGCTAAAAAATTTGTTCAATATTTGTACCTAATATGGCCAATCAGGTGCTCAAACTTTGTAACATCAATTTCACAGGTTACTAAGGATGAAATCCTTAAATACACGGGCTGTAAACCGGAAAAAATTATTGTAATTCCGGTTGCTGTAGATGCTATTTACCAGCCGGACCCCAAAATATTTAATGCAGCTAATCCTAATATACTTCACATCGGAATAGGACCGAATAAAAACCTCAACAGGCTAATTGACGCCTTAGAAGGAGTTCAATGTCACTTTACAATAATTGGTAAACTAACGCAAGCCTATATTGATCTTTTGGATATAAATACAATCAGCTATACTAATTATTATAACTTGACGCAGCAGGAAATGGTACAGAGATACAAGGAATGTGATATACTTTCATTTGTTTCTACTTTTGAGGGTTTTGGAATGCCCATTATCGAGGCAAATTCTGTGGAAAGAGCCGTTATTACTAGTAACATTTCCTCTATGCCCGAAGTGGCAGCGGATGCTGCATGTTTAGTGGATCCTTATAATGTTTCCGAAATTAAGAATGGCATCAAAAAAATAATTAATAATGCATCCTATAGGGAAGCATTAATATTAAAAGGTAAAGAAAATAAAAAGAGGTTTGATGCAGATACAATAGCCAATCAATATTATGATATTTATAAAAAGATGAGTAGAAATTTGTGAAAATTCTGCACCTAATTAGTAGTATGGATCCGGCAATGGGTGGCCCCAGCCAGGGTATTCGAAATAGCATACCCGAGTTAGAAAAACTTAACATTTACCGGGAGGTTGTTAGTCTTGATGCTCCTGGTTCAGCTTTTATTGGAAAAGACCATTTTTTAATACATCCACTTGGTCCTTGCAAAACGAGTTGGTGTTTCAGTCCAAAATTACTTCCTTGGTTAATCCTCAACCTTGAACGCTTTGATATAGTAATCTTAAATGGGTTATGGCAATACCACGGGTTTGCCTTATGCAAGGCATTAAAACTACTTTCAAATAAAAGAATAGGCAAGCAAACTAAGTCAATACCTAAATATTTTGTAATGCCCCATGGTATGCTTGATCCATATTTTCAGAAAGCTTCTCATAGAAAATTAAAAGCAATACGGAATTTGTTCTATTGGAAATTGATAGAGCGAAGGGTTGTAAATAATGCGGAAGGTTTATTATTTACCTGTGAAGCAGAACTTTTGCTTGCAAGAAATACCTTTCCTAATTATCATCCAAAAAAGGAAATCAATGTGGGATACGGCATTGCAAACCCTCCCAATTATTCAGCTGAAATGCTAGATGCTTTCATTACCAAATGTCCTGAAGTAAAAAATAAAAATTATCTGTTATTCCTAAGCCGAATTCATGATAAAAAGGGTGTGGATATTTTAGTGAAAGCCTATTTAGCCCTGGAAGCAGAATTTGAGCATGCTAATAAAAAAACAAATACGGCGTTACCAATTCTTGTAATAGCTGGGCCTGGATTAGAGACCAAATTTGGTAAAAAACTAAAGGAGTTAGTTAATAGCTCCAACGCTAAAGATAAAATTGTTTTCACCGGTATGTTGACCGGGAATGCAAAATGGGGAGCATTTTACGGATGTGAAGCCTTTATTTTACCGAGTCATCAAGAAAATTTTGGTATTGCAGTAGTGGAAGCGTTGGCTTGTAAAAAGCCGGTGCTGATATCTGTGGAAGTTAACATCTGGCGGGAAATTAAAGAAGCTGGTGCGGGAATTATTGAAAAAGATACTTTTGATGGAACTTGCAAAATGCTTGTTGAGTGGGGTTTACTATCGTCAGTTGAAAAGACCCAAATGGCTGAAATGGCTTATAAAACTTATTATAAACATTTTCACATAGCCACTGCTGCTTTGAAGTTTAAAAACGCAATTTTAAAAAACTAATGCAGAAACTGCAAAATTTCAACACGGGGAATTACACAAATGGGTCTAAAGCAAGAATCATATTGTGGTACTTTGTAAATTATTTTATTTTAAATAGTAATATACCTTGGCCGTATTATTTTAAGTGCTGGCTATTACGGTTGTTTGGTGGTAAAATAGGAAAAGGGGTGATAATAAAAGGAAGGGTAAGAATTAAAAATGCATGGCGATTAAGGATAGGGGATCATTGCTGGATTGGGGAAGATGTTTGGATTGATAATTTAGAGAATGTTGAAATCGGCAATAATGTTTGTATATCACAAGGTGCAATGCTATTAACGGGAAACCATGATTATTCGGTAAGTGATTTTCCATATCGATTAAAAAGAATTACGATTGAAGATGGGGTATGGATTGGAGCAAAGGCTGTGGTTTGTCCTGGGGTAATCTGCCGTTCAAACTCTATACTAACAGTAAATTCTGTAGCTGTAAAAGAAATGGAAGCTATGAAAATATATTCAGGAAATCCGGCGCACTGTGTAAGGAATAGAAAATTTATATGATAATATAAGTCTTTGCATTTTTTGGGTTTTCATATTTTTATTTAAGCTGAAAAGCACAGGACTAATGATTGTCCCCCTTTTGCAGCACAGAAAGTGATAATATAAAGATAGTTTCAAGACTAAAGTAGCGTTTATTCGGTTCGGCAAGCCGGTATTACTTATGCCAGCTTACAATCTATCTACGAATATTTTATTGTTATAAAAACAAAAGAGCTTTTAAAAAAGCAGAAGCAGCGGGGTTCATGAAGTTTGCAACTATAGTTTATTTCGCCTTGATAGGAATTGTGATCTATATTATTTTTTATTTAAGCTGGAAGCCACAACCGCAAATAAGCAGTGTGTGGTTTATACCTCAGTGGCTTGGGGCATGGGCAGATGCTAAAAATAATGACACCATTAGAACTGCTGTGCCTTTTTTATTTTTAGGTATAGCCTCAGGAGCATGTTTGCTTTATTCCAGGCTTTCAGCTATTTACTGGATAATTTTTGCAATCTGCTGCATCTTTATTGCATTCATTGCTGAAACCGGACAACTTTTTTTGCCTCACCGGTCATTTGATTTTAAAGACATTTTATGGGGTGCAGCAGGTTCGACTGCCGGTCTTGCCATTACATTTATTGTTGGTGCGCTAATAAAACGAATTGTTGACTAAAAGATTATTACTTTTTTCCGGAAATTTTACTCCTGAACTTACTGGTATAGGAAAGTATAATGGTGAGATGATAGAATGGCTTACATCCAGAGGAATAGAATGTACCGTGGTTACCACATACCCTTATTACCCGCAATGGAAGGTGCAACATCAATACAAAAACAAATCATTCTGGTACAGGAAAGAAACAGTGTATTCCGGGACAAAGAATAATAATTTCACTATCATCAGGTGTCCGCATTATATACCAAAGCATCCTTCAGGATTTAAACGCATTTTATCAGATTTCACCATTTTTTTTTCGGAATTTTTTGTATTGCTAATACTCTTGTTCCGGAAAAAATATGATTATGTAATGGAAGTAGCACCGCCTTTACCCGGAGGGTTACTGGCAGTAATTTATAAAAAATGCAGGAAGGCAATATTTTTATATCATATACAAGACCTTCAAATAGACGCAGCCAAAGATTTAAAATTGGTACGATCCGGAACAGTATTGAATACTTTATTGTTTCTTGAAAGAATCATTTTTAAAAATACGGATATAATAAGCAGCATTTCGGAGGGTATGGTAAAAAAAATTGAACATAAGAGTAATAAAAAAGCAATATTATTTCCCAATTGGGCCGATAGCTCTTTTTATCCTATACAGGAGGAAACAATTAAAGCGGACTACGGAATTTTACATACGGATAAAGTAATTATGTATTCCGGCGCAATTGGGGAAAAGCAAGGGCTGGAAATAATTTTAGACTGTGCCAAAGAATTTTCAGGAAAAACGGGTATCAAATTTGTTATTTCGGGTTCCGGACC